>MHDI01000050.1 GCA_001804915.1 Nitrospinae bacterium RIFCSPHIGHO2_02_FULL_39_82
TGCAGGGCTTACAAGGGATGTCATTGATGAAATGAAGGAGTCAGGCTATAAAGGGAAGACAGTTACAGTAAAGGTGAGGTTTAGTGATTTTGAAACTCATACGAGGGCAAAGACCATTTCTAAATCCACAGACTCAGAAGAAGAGATAAGAAAGGCTGCATTTGACTGCCTAAAGCGGTTTGAATTAAAAAAGAAGGTGAGGCTGATAGGGGTAAGGGTCGGTGGACTGGAGCCCCCCCTACCCCCTCCCTTCTCTTTCCCTGAAAAAAACCTTTAAGGGGCTTCCCTCAAAGCCAAAATTTTCCCTCAGTCTATTATGGATGTATCTTTCATAGGATGGCTGGATACCCTCAGGATAGTTGACAATAACCTTAAATGTAGGGGGCTTAACAGTGACCTGGGTAATATAATAGAATTTAATTGCCCTCCCTTTAAAGGCTGAAGGCGGCCTGCTGTTTACAATCTTTTGAAAAATTTTATTCAATCTGGGAGTTTGCAGCCTTTTTGAATATTCTGAAAATACCCTATCTGCAAGGGGTAAAATATTTTTCACCCTCTGACCCGTCTGTGCCGAGATAAAGATAATTGGTGCATGGGGCAAAAATTTCAATTTTTCCCTTATAACATCTGTAAATAAGTTAGTCGTCGTATAGTCCTTTTTTATTGTATCCCACTTATTTACAGCTAAAATACACCCCCTCCCTGCTCCAATTGTAAGACTTGCTATCTTTGCATCCTGCTCTGTAATGCCATCTTTTGCGTCGAGAATAAGGATGGCAATGTCGCACCTCTCAAGACTTTTTAATGCCATTATTACACTATATTTTTCCAGCCTCTGAGTTACCCTTGCCTTTTTTCTTATACCTGCTGTATCAATAAAGAGATATTTTCTTTTATTAATCTCTACAAGGCTATCAATAGAATCCCTTGTAGTCCCAGGGGTTTCGCTTACAATAAGTCTCTTTTTGCCAAGCAGTTTATTTATAAAAGACGATTTTCCTACATTTGGTCTGCCGACGACTGCAATCTTTATAACACCTTCAGGATATTCTTCTGCCTTAAACTGTGGGAGGTAGAGAGATACTTTTTCCAATAGACTCTCTATTCCGATATTATGTTCTGCTGAAACGGGGATTACATCATTAAATCCCAATTCCTGAAACTCCAATACCCGCAGCTCATGTTTTACATCATCTATCTTATTTACAGTTAGTATCACATTTTTAGACGACCTCCTTAAAATCTCTGCAATCTCCCTGTCTGAATGGGTTAACCCCTCAGCACCATCAGTCAGGAACACAATTATATCCGCCTCTTCTATTGCAAACATTATCTGCTCAATTACCTGATTCATAAGTCCTTCTACATTTACCGGCTCAAAACCACCTGTGTCTATCAGGGAAAATTCCTTATCATCGTATGTAACATCAGAATAGTTTCTATCTCTCGTAACGCCAGGGGTATTATCTACAATTGCAACCCTTTTACCGACTATTCTATTAAAAAGGGTAGATTTCCCCACATTCGGTCTTCCTACAATGGCTACTATAGATTTTTTCATATTTGTCTTATCATAAATCCATTCAGGAGAGAATGGACAAAGGTATTATACCGAGAGGAAATAGGAGAGTCAAAACAGGCAGATATTTTTTGGTATTGCATTTTATTTTTGTATAATATAATTATGTTTCAGCAACAAAAGGAGTTTCTATGTCAATATTAAAAGTCGCCAGATTGGGAAATCCTGTTTTAAGAAAAAAGGCACTGCCTTTAACTGTGGAAGAGTTAAGGAAGCCCGATGTCCAGGAATTGATAGACAATATGGTTGAGACAATGAGGGAGTATGAAGGGGTAGGACTTGCAGCACCACAGATACATGAGTCAAGACAAATAGTAGTCATAGAGTCTGCTAATGGTTTAAGGTATGCAGAAACTCCTACCATACCTCTCACAATCCTCGTAAACCCCGTTATTACATACTGCTCTGAGGAGGTTGCAGATGGATGGGAAGGATGTCTGAGTGTAGGTGATTTCAGGGGTGTTGTTTCCCGGTCAACTTCTGTAAAGGTAAATGCACTGGATAGAAAAGGGAAAGAGGTATCAATTAATGCCTCCGGTTTCTTTGCTGTAGTCCTTCAGCACGAGATAGACCACCTGAATGGTATTGTTTTCATAGACAGGATGAAAGATTTAAAGACCCTGTCTTTTCTTAAAGAGTATGAAAGATATGGGATAAAGAAGGAAGCAAATGAATGAAAAACAGCTCCCCGGGTAGGACTCGAACCTACAACCCTTCGGTTAACAGCCGAATGCTCCGCCATTGAGCTACCGGGGAATTTTCTTACAGGAGAGATAATTATAGATTAATTTTTAATTTTTGGCAACAGTCTTATAAAAGTGGATTCTCGTGCATTGCCTTGAGCCTTTTCCATCTTCTCTCCACTTCTTTCTCAAACTCTGCTACAACACCTTTAAATTCAGGCTTTAGCAGATGTTTTGTCTTTCCCATCAGCTTAAGCCAATCTATAACTGAAACCTTTTTCTTTTTTTCTTCAGGGTTATAGTTTATTGTTGTAATTCCGTGCTCTACCTCATAAAGTGGGAAGAAGTTGCAGTCTACAGCAGCCTGAACAACCGACTGTGCAATATTATCGGGGTGCCTCCAGTTTAATGGGCATGATGAGAAAAGTTTTCCAAAGACCAATCCCTCATGCTTTGCATACCACTGCGCCTTTGCAGCCTTTCTTATTAAATCCCTGTACTGCGATTCTACTGCTGTGAACACATACGGTATATGGCAGGCTGTAAATAACTGGGCTGAATCCTTGTGATGAAATTTCTTTCCCACTCCCACTGTCCCTACATTGGATGTGCTCGTAGCATGTCCAAGAGGTGTTGTAAATGAGAGCTGATGACCTGTATTCATGTAACCCTCATTGTCATATTCAAGTATAATCATATTGTGATTCCTAAAGGCAGTTCCAAGTGCGGGACCAAGCCCAATATCAAGCCCCCCATCACCTGTAACCATGATAAAGGTTATGTCCTGGTCTTTCGGTATCTCACCCCTTCTCTGCCTCTCTTTATACATCTCAACAACCCCGCTCAGCGTGGCAGCACCATTCTGGAAGAGATTGTGTATATATGTAACATTGAAAGATGTATTCGGATATCCTGTTGTTACCACCATGCCACATCCTGTATGCCATAGCATTACTACATGCCCCTCTATACCTTTCAGGAATGTCCCTATACTGGGGAATATACCACAACCCGGACATGCACCATGACCAGCGGCAATTCTGTGAGGCATTGCAGTAAGTTCTGCATGTTTTACACCTTTTACCTCAAGTTTTCCTGTTTTTTCATCTTTGGTTACCTTAATTATTCCAAGACTTGATTCTTTCTGTGTTATCGGTTCTCTTACCTTTTCAAACTCAAAATCCGGTGCCCCCGGCGTTGCCCCTAAGTAGTCATATGAAATATCTACTTTCCCTTTTCTTACTGCCTCAAGCGCAAGTTCAAACATCTGTTCTGCATCTTCTTCATAGAAATCTTTCCCTCCAAGCCCGTAGATTCTGCTTAAAATAAGTGAACGATTCTGGGGGTCATCTTTGAGTGCCGCCTTCACCTCTATTGTCATATTGCCACCGCCACCGCCGTAGGAGTCCTGTCTGTCTGCCACAAGCACAGCCTTTGCATTTCTCAATGCAGCAGCAATCTCCTTTGCAGGAAATGGTCTTATAACAGTTGGGTATACAAGTCCAACCTTTTTACCCATATTTCTCAACTTATCTGCTATATTTCTTGCAGTATCCGCCGCAGAATTAAGGATGAAGAGGATAGCCTCTGCATCCTCTGTCTTATAGCTCTCCACCATTGAGTAACTCCGTCCGCTTAGTTCTGCATATTCTTTATAGACCTGTGGTATTATTTTATACGCAGTCTCCATTGCCATGCTCTGCTGTTTTTTGTTATTTATGAGGTCCGGGTCATTCATGTAGGGACCTATTGTAATAGGGTTATCCACATCAACAGAGCAGTTTTGAATTTTAAATTCCCCAAGAAAATCCTGCACAATTTTTTTATCGGAGAAATATCTTATCCTCCTTTTTTGATGGCTTGTGAAAAATCCGTCGTATGCAACAATCACAGGGAGTCTAACCCCATCATGCTCTGCAATCTTTAGTGCCATTATGTTCATATCATAAACAGCCTGCGGGTCCTTTGCGAGGAGTATGACCCAGCCTATATTTAATGCCATCATTATGTCGCTGTGGTCTCCTCTTATATTCAATGGTCCTGAAACTGTCCTGCACACCACATCAAGAACCATTGGGTATCGTGTCCCTGACTGGACGGGTAACTGCTCCATCGCATACAGTAATCCCTGTGCAGATGTAGCATTAAAAACTCTGCCACCTGCAGTAGTTGCTCCATAACATACACCTGCAGCACCATGCTCACCATCTCCCGGAATGAGGACAATTTCATGCTCACCGTTGGCATTCATCTCATCAAGATTCTCTGCAACCTCAGTTGACGGTGTAATCGGATAGTAACCCATTATATGATAGTTTATCTGGGATGCTGCAAGTGCAGCCATCTCATTACCACTTTTAAAATCCACAGCCTGTTTAATGTCTTCTCTTTGTAATATCCTTTCTCTTTCCAATATCTCTGTCTTCATAAACATCATCTCCCTGATTTTAAGAATTAATCCTGAGACCCTTCCGTAAAACCCTTTTCTAAAATGGATTTATTAACCTCAAACTCCTTATGACTTGTAAGTGCCTCAAATTTGCATATCTCTACACACCTCAAACACCCTTTGCAGTGCTCATATACAATCCTCTTTAATATCCTTGCCGGCTTTCCCTTTTTAGGGTCTATTCCGTCTTCCCATACAAAGCAGTAGTCAGGACATGTAATATCACATTCACCACAGTTTGTACACTTGCTTATATCAAGTACAGGGATGAAGCCTTCTCTGCTGGCAGAGAGGTCTTTCGTGATGCTGTTTCCTGCAGCGGGTATTATTCCTCCCAGGGGCTGATTAAAATAACCTATTTTTTGACCCTCTCTACTGAATGGAATATAGGGATATTTGCCATCAGGCTTAAAGTATTTTGATACCGCCTCATTGCAACCCCTGTCAAATGTCCTTAAATTCGGTTCAATTAAACTCGCATATTTTTTCCCGAGATTTTTTGCAATCATATCCTTTATTGCATCGGGGTCTAAAAATTTAGATACCTTGCATATTGCTCCTAATATTGCGGTATTTATCCTTGTCTTCTCTTCCATTGCTATCTTCAATGCATCTATACAATAAAGGGTCCCTCCGTGGAGCTTTAGAAATTCCCTTGCCCCGTCAGGGGTTTTAGATGTATTCAGAACAATAATACTGTCAGGACCAACACCCTGTGTAACAGGGACAGTTTTTGCGAGGACTTCATGAAAAATAGCAAGCAGATGAGGTTTGATTACAGGGCTATTCACCCTCACCTCTACATCAGGTGCACAAAATCTGATAAATGCCTTGACAGGAGAACCCTTTTTCTCTGAGCCATAACTTGAGAAGTTAGAGCCATTAAAACCCATGTTTAATACACCTGCCTCCCCGAGGATTTTTCCTGCAAGATTCGCCCCCATACCACCAATACTCTCCATCCTTATCTCATAAAATCCTAACTCATTTACAACCGGCAGTTTCACTTCTTTTGTAATCATACAACCCCCTACTTTAAGCAATGAGTAAAAACTCATTGCTCGTTGCTCATTGCTTACATCTCCTGTCTCCCCTCCATAGACTTAGTGAGTGTTACTTCATCTGCATATTCCAAATCCCCGCCGACTGGAAGTCCCCTTGCAATTCTTGTAACCTTCATGCCGAGAGGCTTAAGTATCTTTGCTATATACATGGCAGTCGCCTCCCCTTCAAGGTTTGGATTTGTTGCCATGATAACTTCCTTTACGCCGTTATCCCTCACCCTTTTTAACAACTCTTCAATTTTTAAATCTGAAGGGCCAACCCCATCCAGAGGTGAAAGGACACCCATCAGTACATGGTAACATCCCTTGTATTCCTTAGTCCTTTCTATTGCAAAAACATCGTGTGGCTCTTCTACAACACACAATGTATTCTTTTCCCTGTTTTTATCACTGCAGATATTACATGGGTCTGTCTCTGTAATGCTGCTACAAGTGGAACAGAGCCTTACTTTATCTTTCAGTTCTATTATTGCCCTTGCAAGTGCTTCAACCTCACCTCTCTGAGATTTGAGGAGATAAAATGCAAGCCTCTCAGCGGTCTTCCTCCCTACACCGGGGAGTTTCCTCAACTCGTCAATCAGTTTAAAGAGTGATTCAAGCCCCTTCATAATAAATAGGACACAGATTTACACAGAAAAACACAGAAAATAAAAATCTAAAATTAGACAGGATATACAGGATTAACAAGAGAAGAAAAAAATTATCTTTAATTAATCCTGATTATCCTGTTAATCCTGTCTAAATACTTTTAAAGTCTGTGAAAATCTGTGGCGAAATTTTATAGGTTCACATCAGCCCCGGTATTTTAATGCCACCGGTTACCTTGGACATCTCTTCACTCACAAGTTCCTGTGATTTTCTTAATGCTTCATTAACCGCTGCTATTACCAGGTCTTCAAGCATATCAACATCCTGCAAATTTATAACAGAAGGGTCTATCTTGACTGATAAAATCTCCTGCCTGCCATTTGCTATGACTGTTACCATCCCTCCGCCTGACGAGGCTTCTACCTGTTTATTAACCAGTTCCTTCTGTACCTCAGCAATCCTTTCCTGTATTTTCTGTGCCTGCTTTACAATATTGCCAAATGGATTCATACAATACCTCCGTAATTATTGTCCTTACTGCAGTGAAGACTCTACATTAATCTCCCGTAAAACCACACCAGGTATAATATCAAGCACCTCCTGAATCTTTTCCTTTTTCCACTTCTCTATTCCATTTCCCTTTGAAGATTTATTATTCAAGCGGGCTTCAAAGATAATCCTGAAATCTTTACCCATTACCTCCCTGATAGTTTCCTTTATTATACCCTGATTTGATTCTATTGTCTGGCGATAAAAAGATTCTGAACTATTTCCTGTAAAATTCAATACAATCTCATCCCCCTTTATATCCGAGAGTTTCATATCCTCAAGAACACCACCTAACATTGGTTTTTTTGCACTAATTGACTCTTTAATCTTTCCCCACAATTTCAGGTTGTCATCCCCCTCAGCAGTTGATACACTCATTTCAGGGGCAGGACTTTCTTCCGAATCTTGCCCGCGGTAAGTGGATAACTCCCCCATGGTGTTTTTCTGACCAAAGCTGTCAAGCCTTTTTAAAATCTCATCAATTGTCAATACTTTGCCAATCTGAGTCATCTTGATTAATGCCATTTCAAGAGCTAAGATAGGCTGGGAGACATATTTTATCTCCGTCTCTGTTTTTAAAATTATACTGAACATATACTGGAGTTCTTCAATGCTTATTTTTTCTGCCTCAAACTTAAGGTTTTCAACCTCTGTAAGAGGAAAATCTACGAGCCCTGTTGGGTCTGCTGTAATTTTTACTACCATAATATCCCTTATATATTCTAAAAATTCCTTACAAAATGACCTTAAATCAGTTCCATTAATACTCAGGGTCTTCACAAGACTCAGCATATTCTGAATATCTTTCTTCAGTATACTATCAAAAAATGTTCTGAGGACATCTCTGCCAACAAGCCCGAGGACCATTTTTACATCATCTTCTTTTATAATATCACTCCCAAAAGAGACTATCTGGTCCAGAGATACAAGGGCATCCCTCATACTGCCTTCAGATGTTTTTGCAATAAGGGTTAATATCTCTCTTGATATTTCTATCCCTTCCATCTTCGCAATCTTCACCAATTGTTCTATCGTATCGTTCAGAGATAATTTTTTAAACTCAAAATACTGGCAGCGGGATATTATTGTCTCCGGTATTTTATTTGGTTCGGTGGTTGCAAATATAAACACTATGTGAGCCGGAGGTTCCTCAAGGGTTTTTAAAAATGCGTTGAATGCACTCTTGGAAAGCATATGAACCTCATCCACTATGTAAATCTTATACCTCCCCTTGGCTGATGAGTATTTCACATTTTCCCTAATTTCTCTTACATCTTCCACGCTTGTATTTGATGCTCCATCTATCTCTATTACATCTGAACAAAATCCGCCTGTTATCTCTCTGCACATCTCACAATTATTGCATGGTTCCGGTGTTGGCCCTTTATCGCAGTTCAATGCCTTGGCAAATATTCTGGCTATAGTAGTTTTACCTATACCCCTTGAACCCGAAAAAAGATAGGCATGTCCTACCCTGTTGTTCAGGATGGCATTTTTAAGGGTTTTAACAACATGCACCTGCCCAATAACTTCACTGAAGTTTTGTGGTCTCCATTTTCTCGCTGAAACTTGATATGACATACTTTTATAAAATTTAGCCACAGATTTTCACAGATACACACAGATATATAAAATCAAAACTAATGAACTCCTAAATCCTAATCTCGCGTCAGGACTTACACTGAACTCGTTTCAGGATAGGTTTTGAATTTTACATTTTAACTTTTTTAATCTGCGTTTATCTGTGGCTAATTAAGTTTTACTTTATTTGCCATTATCAGGCA
>MHDI01000051.1 GCA_001804915.1 Nitrospinae bacterium RIFCSPHIGHO2_02_FULL_39_82
CCATGTTTTACTTTGATATTTATGTTATCAAGTGCCTTTACCTTTGTGCGGTTAAAATATTTTGTAAGATTGAATGTCTCTATAATATAGGGTTGATTTATCATTTTGAATTTATTAAATAACGACTTGTAATTATTGTAACATAAAATTTATACACCGTAAAACCCCCCTCACCCTACCCCCCCTAATTTATTGACAATCCTCTGTTTTTCTGGTAAATGTAATCATATTGTCGATTTTTGGGCGAATAGCTCAGCTGGGAGAGCGCTGCCCTTACAAGGCAGAGGTCACAGGTTCAAGCCCTGTTTCGCCCACCAACTTTTTAATTAAAGAGAAAATTAACCACAGATGAACACGGATAAACACAGATATATAGAAAAAATAAAAAAGGTTTTTTATCTGTGTCCATTTGTGTCCATCTGTGGTTTTAAATTAAGTTTTTTATTTTTTGCTGCATTTTTTATCCTAAATGATTGTTCTTTGAAAGAGGCGAAGACGGATTATGGGCTTTTAAACGAAGGACAAAAAAGTTTTGCAAATGGAAGATTTGATAGGGCTGAAGAATTATTTAAAAAGCTGCTGGATAGTCATCCGGATAGCAAATTAAGGGTATATGCAATGATGGGGCTGGCAGATTCCCTTTATAAAGCCGACAAGTTTCAGGAGGCATCTTTTCAATACAGGGAGTTTTATGAGCTATATCCTGTTCATAAATATACCGTGAGGGCACGCTTTTATAAGGGGATGTCAGAATTCAGTGAAATAAAATCACCTGATAGAGACCAGAGTCCTGCAAAGAATGCAATTGAGGAGTTTAAAAAGATAGTCTCAAATCGGGATTATATGAATAGCCCTTTTTATGAGGAATCCAGAAGGAAGATTGAGGAATGCAGAAAGATGCTGGCTGAAAATGTATTTCTTATTGGAAAGTTTTATTTTAGAACCTCTTCCTATCAATCTGTAATAAATCGGATAAATGACCTGCTGGAGGAGTACCCGGCAGAGCCTTATGAGGATGAGGCGATGTATTACCTTGCTGAATCTTATTACAGAGAGGAGGGCTTTAAAAATGCCCTGATAGAATTTCAGAAACTGATAGAAAAATATCCTCATAGTTTGTATGTGTCTATTGCAAAAAGCAGAATTACCGATATAGAAAGAGTTAAATAAAAATGACAGCTTATAAAAGAGATAATCAATATGATTTTAATCTGCTGGGGACTTATCTGAAAGATATAGGCGGTATCAAGCCGCTTACAGGAAAAGAAGAAAGGATACTGGCACAGAAGAAGGATGGGGAATCGCTGAATGAACTGATAAGAAGAAATCTTAAGTATGTGATTACTGTTGCAAACAGATATAAAGGGTGCGGTTTGTCTCTGCCTGATTTAATAGGTGAGGGGAATATAGGTTTGATACAGGCAGCGAAGAGATTTGACCACTTAAGAGGGGTAAAGTTTATTACCTATGCTGTCTGGTGGATAAGACAGTCTATGATGCATGCCCTGGCCGAGCACTCAGGGAGTATAAGTCTCCCCCTCAAACAGGCTGGGATATTATATAAAATTAGCAGGAAATACAGGGAGTTTTTTCAGCTTTATAAAAGAGAACCTACTGTGGAAGAGATAGCAAAGGCACTGAATATTTCCATGGGAGAGGTGGAGGCTTTAATGAGGGTATACAGGTCACACTTATCCCTTGACGCCCATTTAAGGGATGGGGATGATACGAGTTACCTTGATATGTTGGAGGATTTTGCAAGGCATCCGATAGAAGAAAATCTTATATATGAGTCTCTCAGAAAAGAAATGGATGCACTTATAAACGAGTTGTCCCCGCGGGAAAAAGAGATATTGAGGATGAGGTTCGGGTTTTATGGCGAATCAATGACCCTTCAGGAGATTGGGGAAAAAATAGGATTATCCAGAGAGAGGGTAAGACAGATAGAGAAGAAGGTAAAGAAAAAATTATTATCAAAGGCAAAGAGAATGGACTTAAAGGATTATCTCCATTGAGGTTTTTATGCGATTAATATTTTTATTGTTTATTACTTTCATATTGTTTCTATCAGGGGTATGTCATGCTGACCTATACAAGTATATAGACGAAAATGGCACTATATTTTTTACAGATGCCCCGACACACAATAAATATGTAAAAATAAAGGGAACATCCAGTTCCTCAGTCGGACAAGATAAAGGAAAGGAAGTGAAGATAAAAAAAGCGAAGGGGAAAGGGGCAGATACATCTGATAAAAACAGGAATACCAATCTGAGCAAAGATATATTGTATAAAAATATCCGGTATACAGCCGGTAAACATAATATCGACCCTGACCTGATATGGGCAATAATAAAAACAGAATCTAATTTCAATTCAAGGGCGATATCTCCTAAGGGTGCCAAGGGTTTGATGCAGCTTATGCCTGCCGTTGCAAGGACATATGATGTCTCGGACCCCTTTAATCCACATCAGAATGTTGAAGGTGGAATAAGGCATATGAGATATCTGCTTATGGTTTTTGACGGAGACCTGAGACTATCATTGGCGGCTTATAATGCAGGCGAAAATACCATTATAAATTATAGAGATGTGCCCCCTTTTTCTGAGACTGAAGGTTATGTAAACAAGGTCTTATCATTCTACAGATACTTGAAAAGTAATAAATCGGTCATTAGTCAGTAGTTATTAGTCAAGAGGGATAAAAATTGACTATTGACTAATAAGTTTCTGGTGAAAAATGTCATTTTTCACCGCACACTAATAAATGACATATCAGGTAAAACTGCCTATATTTGAAGGTCCACTTGACCTTCTCCTCCATCTTATAAATGAGCATGAGATAAACATATACGATATCCCTATTGCCTTTATAACCCAGCAATATCTTGAGTATATTGAATTGCTAAAGACCCTCAATCTGGAGATTGCAGGAGAATTTCTGGTTATGGCAGCAACCCTTATCCAGATAAAGTCAAGGACGCTCCTCCCTAAATCTGAAGTTGCTGCCGAATCCGAAGAAGAGGGCGAAGACCCGAGGGAGGAACTAATAAGGAAACTGATAGAATATAAAAAATATAAAGAGGCTGCAATTCATTTGAGGGATAAGGAAATGTATCAGAGGAATATATTTACAAGGATGATAAATATTGATGAGTCGGAGGAAGTCCTGATAGATGTAAGCATATTTGACCTTCTGGGTGCCTTTAAGAATATAATGAAAAACATAGAGAGCAGAGATATGTTTGAAATTTCTATGGATGAGGTATCAGTTACCGAGAAGATAAATTTCATTATGGAAATCTTGAGTGTAACACCGCATATAACATTTGATTCGCTTTTTACCCCTTCCTATTCCCCTATTAATAGGGGGAAGGGGGGATATATGGAACTTATTTCCACATTCCTTGCCCTTTTGGAACTTATAAGGCTTAAACTGGTAAGGATTCAACAGGTAAAGAGGTTTGGGACAATAAGAATATTCAAGTCAGTGGAGGAAATTAAAGATGGATCTGAATACGGCAAAGTCGGTAATTGAGAATATACTCTTTATTGCTGATAGACCTCTCTCATTGGAGAAGATAGGGGAGGTATTTGGGGGAGAGATAGACAGGATAACATTGAAGCGGATAATGGATGAACTTAAGACAGAATATCAGGACGGAAATATCCAGTTTGTTGAGATAGCTGAAGGTTATCAATTGTGCACAAGGCCTGAATATTCTGAATGGATAAAGAAGTTTTATACTATTGACAGGGGTTCAAGGCTTTCACGGCCGTCTCTGGAGACACTGTCTATTATTGCTTACAGACAGCCCATAACCAGGACAGAGATAGAAGAAATCAGGGGTGTGGATTCAGGTGGTGTTATAAGGACCCTGTTGGAAAAAAGTCTTATAAGAAATATGGGTAGGAAAAAAGTTCCCGGCAGACCCATGATGTATGGAACTGCGAGAAAATTTTTGGAATATTTTGGACTTAAAAATCTTTCTGACCTTCCAACCCTTGAGGAATTTAAGGAAGAAGATTTAAAGGGTGGTGGGGGCATAGAAGCGGAAGGGATTCAGGATGAATTGAAATTTCATGAAAAAGTATCTTCCGAAGGAGGTGAATTTAAAGAGACCGGGATTTCTTCCGAATCAGATGAGATAGAAGATATTGAAGGTGAAAGAGATAAAAATGACTGATAAAAGGAGAGGTCCTGAAATAAATTCAGGAAGGTCTATTGTGAGGCTTCAAAAGATTATATCTAATGCAGGTATTGCATCCCGCAGAAAAGCAGAGAGATTCATACTTGAAGGTAGAGTTTCCGTAAACCGTGTTACCATCAGAGAGTTAGGGGCAAAGGCAAACCCTTTAATAGATGATATAGAAGTTGATGGAAAGAAGGTAGGGCGAGGCTTTAGCCTTGCAAAAATTTATATACTATTAAACAAACCGAGGGGATGCGTTACCACAGTTAGAGATGACAGGGGAAGACCCACCGTAATAGATGTCCTGAAGGGTATAAAGACAAATGTCTATCCGGTAGGCAGGCTCGATTTTAATACAGAAGGCATTCTGCTCCTGACAAATGATGGAGATTTTGCCCACCTTCTTGCCCACCCGCGCCACAAAATCAGCAAGGTATATGTTGTAAAGGTTAAGGGTATACCAACTGAAAAAGAATTGGAAAAAATATCCAGCAGTATTGTGATAGATAAAAAAAAGATTGCCTCCTCTGGTGTCTCGCTTGAGAGAATAACAGGGAAAAATAGCTGGCTCAAAATAATCTTACAGGAGGGGCAAAAGAGGCAGGTCAGAAAGATGTGTGAATTTATAAGGCATCCGGTTATAAAATTGAAAAGGATAAAATATGGTTTTCTGGAACTTAAGGGTTTGAAACCTGGCGAATATAGAAGCTTAACTGATAATGAAGTTAAAAAGTTAATGGAAATGGCAGAAAGATGAGATACAAAGGTAAGAAGCAAGAAGCAAGAAGCAAGAAGGTTTTCCTCTGTCTTCTGTCCTCCGTCCTCTGTCTTCTGTCTTTTGAAGCCGAGGGTGCAAAGCCCAGATTGTCCACTGCTATTGTAGAAGGAGTTGCAGTCATTACAGAAGGGAACCCTATATCAGCGAGAGATAGTGCGATTAAGAATGCCATGAGAATAGCCGTTGAGGATATAGTGTTAAATTCTGTTAAGGAAGAAGGACTGGAGATTTACAAAGAAAGTCTTGAGGATAATATATATAAAAACTGTGAGGATTTTATTCAGAGTTATAAGATGCTTGCTGAAATGCAGAATGAGGATACCTATAGTGTAACCCTTCAGATGAACATCTTTGTGGATAGTATAAAAAAGAGACTTACCTCTCTGGGTATAACAACTGTAAGCCATGATACCCCTCGTATATTGCTTATAATTGAAGAAAAGACAGGTGTCTTTCTTGCCGAGGAGAATTTTTTAATGCTTTATTCCATATCCGAAGATGCTATTTCTAAAAAACTTACAGAGGGAGGTTTTGAGGTCATAGACAGGAATGCTGTAAGAAATAAAATTGATATAAAGGAAATCAGAAAAGGGCTATCAGGGGATATACATATTGCCTCTGCAATAGGAAAATATCTCAATGCAGATGTTGTGATACTCGGAGTTGCAAATGTAAAAGCAGAGATAGGGGAGATTAAGGCTGAGATAAATGCAAAGGTGTTTTCTGTAAAGAGAGAGGCATTAATAGTAGAAAGAAATGAGGTTACAACAGTCCTGACAACTGATAAAATATTGGGTACTGCACAGTCACTTCGGAATGCAGTAGATAAAATAATACCTGTCCTGATAGATTTTATTAAGAAGGGGTTGACAGAAGATAGAGGACAGTGAGTTGATATGGTTTGGTAGTGAATAGCATTTTACAGAGATTGAATAAAGGTGAAAAGGTTTTTGAGATTGAGGGGCTGTATGATTCCCCTTCAAAGGCATTCTTTATATTCAATCTCTATAAAGTTATATCAAGGCCTCTTGTAATAATCACATCCAGACAGGATAGTGCTGAGGAATTATTTGCCGATATAAATTTTTTTCTCTCCCACCAATCTACAATCCGCAATTCACAATCCGAAATTACGCCTTACTATTTTCCCCCCTGGGAACTCTTACCCTATGAGCCTATCTCACCACACAGCGATATTTCAGGTGAAAGACTTAAAACATTGAGTTCTCTGATAGAGTCAAGGTCTGATTTTATACTGCTTATACCGGTTGAATCCCTTATTCAGAAGATACCGCCTAAGGAGATTTTAAGAGATGCTGTTTTGGGATTTGGTGTGGGAGACTGTCTTGAGAGAGACCTTATTTCAGAATATCTGATAACAGGGGGATATAAAAGTTCCGATATTGTTGAGGATAAAGGAGAGTTCAGTGTGAGAGGCGGGATACTTGATATTTATCCCCCTGATTCTCATAATCCATATCGTATAGAATTTGCAGGTGATGAGATAGAGTCCATTCGTGAGTTTGACCCGGCTACACAGCGGTCAATAGGGGAGGTAAGAGATATAAAGATAATCCCTGCGAGGGAGATGATACTTAAAAAGGATATTCTGGAGAATGGGATAAGAAGGATAGAAGAGGAAAAATGTGTAAGTGATGAGATTTTGAACAGAATAAAAAACGGATTTTCCATTCCCGGTTTTGAGAATTTAGCACCATATTTTTATGAAAGGATGGATACCGTATTTGATTATATCTCCCCTGACGCGATTGTTATTTTAGATGAACCAACTCTTCTTTATAAGAAAATAGAAGACTTCTGGAAACTGATAGAGAGGGAGTATGAGCAGGCGATAAAGAGGAAAGATATTTCCCCTTTGCCTGATAAATTTTATATACCCAAAGATAAGATAAAAAAGTATTTAGAATCCCGGATTTTGATTCAATTGAAAACCCTTAAGATAGACTCATCTTTATCTGATGCTGAATCACTTCAGGCGGGAGGAATTAAATCATTACAATCTTTTAAAGGTAATTTTGATTTATTCCTGAACAGCCTTGATGAATGGGCTGAGGGAGGTTTCAGAGTAATTATAGTAACTCATACAGAGGGGCAGTCAGAGAGGCTGAGGGAGATGCTGGAAACAGAGGTCGGAAATAAAGATTATGGTTTCTGTATCTTTGTTACAGGAAGGCTGTCAAAGGGGATTGTGGCGCCCTCGGAGAGATTGGTCTTCATTACTGAGGAGGATATATTTGGCCCCTCAAGAAAACTTAAGGCAAGAAAAAGGAGAAAGGGTGAGAGTTTCAGCGCGGGTTTAAGCGGTTTGAAAACGGGTGATTATGTGGTGCATGTGGACCATGGAATAGGGCAATACCTTGGGACAAGGGATATTAGAGTAGATGACATAACGGAGGAGTTTCTTGATATTGAATATGCAGATAGTGAAAAGCTATATATCCCGATGGATAGTTTGAAATTTATACAGAAGTATATAGGAGGGGGCAGCGGTATTACACCTCCCCTTAATAAATTAGGGTTGGCATCATGGCATAAGACAAAGGAGAGGGTAAAAAAATCCATAAAGGAGATGGCAGTGGATTTGCTTAAAATTTATGCTACAAGGGAGATTATTGATGGTTTTTCCTTTTCGCCTGATGTGCACTGGCACAGGGAGTTTGCAGATTCCTTTGAATATGATGAGACTGAAGACCAGCTCCAGGCTATTTCCGATGTAATAGCTGATATGGAAAAAAATAAACCTATGGACAGACTCATCTGTGGTGATGTCGGATACGGAAAGACAGAGGTTGCCATCAGGGCGGCCTTTAAGGCAGTATTTGACGGGAAGCAGGTTGCTCTCCTTTGCCCTACCACAATCCTTGCCCAGCAGCATTTCCAGACCTTTAACACCCGCTTCCATTCCTTTCCAATCAAGATAGAGGTATTGAGCAGATTCAGGACTAAAAAGGAACAGGCAGGCATAATCAGTGGGCTTGAAAATGGGGGGATTGACATTGTAATAGGGACACACAGACTGCTGCAGGGGGATATAAAGTTTAAAGACCTGGGATTATTGATAATAGATGAAGAACAGAGGTTCGGTGTTAGCCACAAGGAGAAACTTAAGAAACTCAGGGAGACACTGGATGTCCTGACACTGACAGCAACACCTATTCCAAGGACATTACATATGGCTCTGGCGGGTACCAGGGATTTAAGTATTATTGAGACACCTCCACAGAACAGGATTGCCATAAAGACCTTTGTCAGAAAATTTGGTGATGAGATTATAAGACAGGCACTGTTGAGGGAAATGGATAGAGGAGGGCAGACCTTCTTTGTCCACAACAGAGTTGAGAGCATCTATTCTATGGCAAAATATGTTCAGAGTCTTGTCCCAAATGCCAGAACAGCAGTTATTCACGGGCAGATGCATGAAAGAGAGATGGAAAAAGTAATGATTGAGTTTGTAAATGGTGGGTATGATGTTCTTGTATGCACAGCAATAATTGAATCAGGACTTGATATACCTGCGGCGAATACAATTATAATAAATCATGCTGATAAGTTCGGACTTGCACAGCTCTATCAGTTAAGGGGGAGGGTTGGCAGGGAAAGGCATCAGGCGTATGCATATTTACTGATATCGCTTGAAGATATCCTGTCAGGGAGCGCAAGGGAGAGGCTTATGGCTATTGAGGAGTTGAGTGAATTGGGTGCAGGATTTAAGCTGGCAGCGAGAGATATGGAGATAAGGGGTGCAGGAAATATCCTCGGACCTCAGCAGTCAGGTCATATAACAGCAGTTGGTTTTGACCTCTATTGCAAACTTTTAGAGGAGGCTGTCATGGAACTTAAGGGGGAGCCTATTGAGGAATCGGTAGAGCCATCTATGAAATTGCGAATGAAGGGCTACCTGCCTAAAGAGTATGTCTCCGATCTAAATCAGAGACTTGATATATATAAAAGAATTGACATATTAGAAACAGTTGAGGATGTAAATCCCTTAAGAGATGAATTAAAAGATAGATATGGTGTGATGCCTGAGCCGGCAGAGATTCTGCTTTCTACTGCAGAATTAAGAATACTTTCAAGAAATCTGAAGATTGAAAAGGTGGATGTATCGGGAAACCGGATGACCCTTACCTTTAATAAATCTACTCCTGTTTCTGCTGAAACAATCATAAGGTTCGGCAAGAAAGATTCTGGTGTAGTAAAATTTTTATCAGAGGATACTATCCAGTTTTCTATCAGAGATGGCGATTGGCAGGAGAGGTATGGTGATATAAAAAATAGTTTGCAGGTATTAGCCTCTGTATGCTAATAGTTAATAGTTATGAGTTATGAGTTAAGAGCCGGGAGTGAGAGGCAAGAAGCAAGAAGCAAGAAAAATTTTGCATTTTATATCTTGCCTCTTGTATCTTATCTCTTGCCTTTTTTCATTACTTGTCAAAAAACCTCAGAGCCGCCTCCTGTAAAAAAGGAAGTAAAGGTTGTTGCTATTGTAAATGGGGAGAAAATAACAGCCGATGAATTTGAGAGGGAATTTTCTGTTTTAAGAAAAAAAGATGGTCCAGATGAAATAGCTGAAACGGAACAGGCTCAGACGCTTAGAAAAAATTTATTAAATCAGCTTATAGAAAAGAAGCTGCTTTTACAGGAGGCTAAAAAATTAAACATATCTGCTACAGATGCAGAACTTGAGGAGGCAATGAGACAGGCTGAAGCAGATTATCCTCAGGATACAATGAAGGAGGCAATGAGAAATGAGGGAATTACCAGAGGAGAATGGAAAACTAAAATAGGAGAGAATATTCTTGTTGAAAGACTTGTTGCACAACGGCTCAAAGGGAAGGTAAATGTGAGCGATAATGATATTGATTTATATTTTAAAAAAAAATTTAAAGATTTTGTAATGCCCCGCCAGGTTCGTGTATTTCAGATAGTTGTAAAAAGTGAAGAGGAAGCCATAAATATTCGTTCTAACTTGATTAGGGGTTGGGATTTTGGAGACATTGCAAGAGAAAAGTCTATAGGACCTGAAGCAGAAAGAGGCGGGGACCTTGGTTTTTTCAGTGAAGGTGAGATGCCTCAGGAATTTGATATGATATTTAAGTTAAAAGCCGGCGAGATCAGTCACCCTGTAAAGACTCCCTATGGATATCATATATTTAAGTTGATTGAAAAGAGAGAGGCTAAGAAGATGGGTATTTCTGAGGCGAGGAAAAAAATAAGAAGAATATTAATAAAAGATAAATATGATGATGCCTTAAATACTCTGATAACCTCTCTTAAAAGTAGTGCAAGCATAGAGATAAAGGAGACACTACTATGAAGTCGGGAATCAGAAGTCAGTGGTCAGTGGTCAGTGTGTTTCTATTTTGTTTGCTGTTCACCATTCACCATTCACCATTCACCATTCACCATTCACTATTCACTGTATCCCCTGCCGGCGCCCATGTTATTGATAAGATTGCGGCACGGGTAAACGGGGATATTATTCTTATGAGCGACCTTAAAGGCAGGAGTTTGCAGTTTTTGGCTGAAATGAAAAGAAGAAATCAGCCGGTAGATGAAGATAATATTCATAAGATAGAGAAAGAGATTCTGAATGAGATGATTGAGGAGAGATTAATGTTGCAGTTTGCCAGCAATAATAACATAAAAATTTTAGATGAAGACATAAAGACAGCCGTAGAGGATGTAAAGAAACAGAATAATTTTACTGATGAAATGCTGGAAAAGGCACTAAAGAATGAGAATGTGACCATTAATGATTACAGGGAAAGGTTGAAGGAACAGATGATGATATCTAAGGTTATTAATTACGAAGTGAAGTCCAATATTCATATTGAGGAAAATGAGATAAAAAAATATTATGAAGAGCATCGTGATGAATTTAAAACACAGGAGGAGGTCAGGGTAAGACATATGGTATTTATGTATAGCGAAGAAGAAAGAGATAGCAGTAAGGAAGAAGTAATAAGAAAAAAGGCTGCCGATATATTGAATAAAATCAGGGAGGGGGAGGATTTTGCTAAACTTGCCTCAATTTATTCTGAAGACCCTTCAGCCAAGAGTGGTGGAGACCTCGGATATTTTTCGAGGGGAAAGATGATAAAAGATTTTGAAGATGCTGCCTTCATCCTTAAAAAAGGTGAGGTCAGCGATGTTATAGGGACACCCTATGGATTTCATATTATAAAATGTGAGGATAAAAAAGAGGCAGGTTTCAGACCTGTGGAAGAGGTATCAGGTGAGATAGAAAAAACAATTTTTCTTGAAAAAATGAAATCCCTTAAAAATATATGGATGAAAAAGATGAAAGAAAAGGCATTCATAGATGTCCTGTATTAAACGGGTTAAACTGTTGACAGCATCAGTAATTTTAAAAAAATTTATTTGGGAGGTTAGATGATAATACAAGATGAAGTAATTAAGGCATTGAAGGGTGTTATGGACCCTGACCTCGGCAGGGATATAGTTTCATTAAACATGGTGAGAGATATACGGATAGAGGGAAATAGGGTGAGTTTCAAACTTGTCCTGACAACACCTGCATGTCCTATGAAGGCACGGATGGAAGCCGATGCAAGGCAGGCAGTGTCCTCTATACCCGGCGTTAAAGAGGTTGCAGTTGAGACAAGCTCTGAAGTCCCTTCCGCAAAAAAACTTCCGGAAAAGGAGAATATCCACGGAGTTAAAAATACAATTGCTGTGGCAAGCGGTAAGGGTGGTGTTGGCAAATCTACCGTTGCGGTGAATCTTGCTGCCTCTCTTGCCCGTAGTGGGGCTAATGTGGGACTGCTTGACCTTGATATTTATGGACCGAGTATTCCTACGATGATGGGGATTAATGAGCCTATTCAGGTGAATGCAGAAGGGAAGATGAAACCGGTTGTAAATTATAATATAAAGATGATGTCTGTTGGGTTTGTTCTGGAAGAAGATGCCCCTCTGATATGGCGAGGTCCGTTGGTAATGCAAATCGTAAAGCAGTTTTTAAAAGATGTAGAGTGGGGTGAACTTGATTATCTTGTGATTGACCTCCCTCCAGGGACTGGTGATGCCCAGTTGACACTGGCACAAACCATCCCGCTTACAGGTGCTGTAGTCGTAACTACTCCGCAGGATATCTCACTTATTGATGCAAGACGGGCAATTACCATGTTTGAAAAGATTACTGTGCCTGTATTGGGGATTATTGAAAATATGAGTTATTTCCTCTGTCCCCATTGCGGTAAAAAGACTGAAATCTTCAGTTCAGGTGGTGGTGAAAAAACGAGCCAGAAATACGATATCCCTCTTATAGGGAATATACCGATAGATACCGAAATCAGGGCGGGCGGGGATGCAGGGAAGCCTATTGTTATCTCAAATCCAGAATCGCCTCAATCGGTTGAGTTCGGGACAATTGCAGGTGCGGTAGCTTCTATGATTAGTATTTTGGATATGAAGTAGTGTGAACTAATTAGACTATATTTTCTGCTGCTTCTTTCACCAGAAGGCGTTTTTAAATAACTCAATTCCAGCTTTGCCTCTGGAAAGGTCAATTGCCACAACATCAAATCTACAATCCCTGTTTTCAATCTTTCTGTTTGAAAGGAAAAAGAGTGAGAGTTTCTGAAGTTTTTTCTGTTTTGAGAGTGTTATGGTCTGCTGGGGTGGACAGAATGAAGAAGAGTTTTTTGTCCTCACCTCCACAAATACGAGGACATCTTTATCAATTGCTATTATATCAATCTCTCCGATATTGCACCGAAAATTTCTTTCTATAATTTTATATCCCGACCTCTTCAAGAAATCTGCTGCCATATCTTCGCCAATTTTTCCTGTCCGCAGTTTATCCATATTTTATAGGGTCAGGTCTTTACTTTTGCTGTTCTATCACTATCCAGCGTAAGTGTGAAAATGAAAAAAGAGCAAGATTAAAGACCTGACCCTATTCTATTCTTTCGAATGCTCTTTGACTCCTGTAAAACTCCTCCTATGTATCTCACATGGTCCAAACTCCCTTATCCTCTTCATATGCTCCGGAGTGCCGTATCCTTTATGTCCGGCGAATAGATATTGTGGATACTTAACATCGTATTCCAGCATGAGCCTGTCTCTTGTAACCTTGGCGATTATGGATGCAGCAGCAATAGAGTGGCTCAGTGAGTCCCCCCTTTTTATTGTGAATTGTTTTATTGGAGATTCTACAGGTGTTATCCCGTCTATGATTAACAGGTCGGGTGGAACTGTCAGGCTTGATATGGCATAATTCATAGCCATTTTTGTTGCTTCCAGGATATTTATATCATCAATAACTTCTGAAGGGACAATTCCAATCCCAATAGAAAGGGCATTGTCCTTTATGACATTGAATAATCTGTCCCTCTCAGGTGGAGTCAATTTTTTGGAGTCGTCAATACCATCTATAAAAGTTTCAGATGGGAATATAACTGCTGATGCAACTACAGGTCCTGCAAGGGGTCCCCTTCCTGCCTCATCAATTCCAGCAATGAATCTGTAACCCTTATCCCAAAACTCCTTATCAAACCTTTCTAAAATAGCCACAGACTTTCACTGACAAAAATATCCTTCTTTTAGATTACCTTTTCTTCAATCCTTGCAGCCTTCCCCTTTTTTCCCCTCAGATAGTAAAGTTTTGCCCTTCTTACATACCCTGACTTTACGACCTGAATTTTATCTATACTTGGTGAATGGAGGGGAAATTTTCTTTCAACCCCTGTTCCATAAGATATCTTACGAATGGTAAAGGTCTCTCTTGTACCACTACCTTTTTTGGAGATAACAATACCTTCCACGACCTGAATTCTTTCTTTTTCACCTTCAACTATTTTCAGGTGAACTCTTACGGTGTCTCCCACTCTGAATTTTGGGGTATCCTTTTTCAACTGTTCTTTTTCAATCACTCCGATTATCGGATTCATTTTATTTTCTCCATTATCTTCCTAATAATCTATCCAGTATAATAGCCACCGCCCCTCTTACCGGTAGGTGATTATAATCTGTAACACCTTCTACAGGCTCGAGCCTGTAATCTGCCCTATTTATAATATCTCTTTCCAATCCCCAGCCTGTTCCAAAGAGAAGTAAAAAGGCATCAGCCTTCTTTAACTCCTTTTTTAAGCCGTCAAAACCTATACTCTCAGGGTATCTCCTTGCATCAGTTACAACTATCTTTGGAATCTTCCCTGTTTTTTGTCTTATATCTTCCGCAACTTCTGCCAGCCCCCTTGCTGAAACCACATTCAGAAATGCCTCCCTGCGGGTTGGATTATATTCTGCCCCGTATCCTTCCAGCCAGTGAGTTAGTATTCGTTCTACCAGTTTTCTGTGGACTGTCAGGGGTGTAATTATATAGAACCTGACTATACCGTATGTCTTTGCCGTTCGGGCTATATCGTGTATATCTAAAGTCGTAATTGAGGTTACTACTATCTCACCTCTTTTATTGTAAACAGGATAATGAACAAGCCCGATGAATATGTTATCAAAACCTCCTGTTATTTCCTACCCCCTTTCTTAATTTCCTCTATTAATTTTTTATCCTCGTCTGTAAGCTCTGCATTTTCCAGCAAGTCAGGTCTCCTCTCCAGAGTTCTTTTGAACGATTCCATCCTCCTCCATTCCCTTATTTTTTCGTGATTGCCGGAGAGAAGGACTTCCGGAACATTATATCCTTTGAAAATTACAGGTCTTGTATACTGAGGATATTCCAGTAAATTTTGCGAAAATGAATCATCTATACTGGAAGATTCATCCCCCAGGACATCCGGTATTAATCTTATAATTGCATCAACTAACACCATAGCAGGTATCTCCCCGCCGCTGAGTATATAATCCCCTACGGATATTTCTTCATCCACAAAATGAATCCTGACCCTTTCATCTACCCCTTCGTATCTTCCGCATACGATTGTAATCCCATCTTCCTGTGATAACTCTCTTGCTCTGGATTGGGTAAGAGGCTTACCCTGAGGAGTCATGAGGATAACTCTCGCGGGGGACTTTTCCTTTATCTTTTCAATTGCCTCTATGAGGGGTTCAGGTTTCATAATCATACCTACCCCCCCTCCATAAGGGTAGTCATCAGTAACTCTGTGACGGTCGTGGGTAAAATCTCTCAGGTCATAGATATTTATTTTTACAATCCCTTTCTCTATTGCCCTCCAGATTATGCTTTCTTTGAAGGGGGATGAGAACATCTCAGGGAATATGGTGATTATATTACATTCAAAACTCCTCAAGCCCCCCCCTAAAATACAAAAACTTATTCAGCCACTGACTCTCACTGACTTTAAAAAGTATCAAAGAGTCATAGTGTCAAAGTTTTTTTGCTCTGACACTTTTGTTCAGTCTGTGTAAGTCTGTGGCTAAATAAAGGGTGTTTATTCCAGAATTTCAAGAACTGCCCTCTTTCTGAGTTTTGTTGCAGTAGCGCTGAGTATTGTCCTCATTGCCCTCGCAGTTCTGCCCTGTTTCCCGATGACCTTGCCCAGGTCTTCAGGTGCTACCTTTAATTCAATAACAGAAGTCTTCTCTCCCTCAACTTCCTGAACTGAAACCTCTTCAGGCTTATCTACCAGCGACTTTGCAATGTAAGTAATCAATTCTTTCATTGATACCACCTCCACATTAACGGTGAGCAGGGTTAAATTAACCCTTAGTTTTACTTATGAGGCTCCTGACCGTATCAGAAATCTGAACACCTCTTTTAATCCACTTTTCAAGCTTGACCCTGTCAAGGGTAACAGCTTCTGACTCGCTCTTTGGATTGTATGTCCCGAGAATCTCAAGATATTTCCCATCCCGTGGGAAACGCGAGTCAGCCGCAACAATCTGATAAAATGGTTTTTTCTTTGCACCTCCGCGTCTTAATCTTAAAACAACTGACACATCATCACCTCCTTTATTAGCTGATAGCTCATAGCTAATAGTTTTTACTATGAGCTATGAGCTATGAACCATAAACTTTTAAAAGGGGAGCATTCCCCTTCCAATACCAAACATATTACCCGGCATCCCCATCTTTTTCATGAAACCCAACTTTGAAAATTGCTTCATCATCTTCTTCATCTGAACAAACTGTTTAAGGACTCTGTTTACCTCCCAGACCTCTGTGCCGCTTCCTCTTGCTATTCTCTTTTTTCTGCTTCCGTTTATAATGGTGGAATTGCTCCTCTCCCTTTCCGTCATTGAATCAATTATCGCCACAATTCTTTGCAAATCTTTTTCGTTTACCTCTTTATTATCCAATTTCCCCATACCGGGAATCATATTCAATATGTGGTCAAGGGGTCCCATATTTTTTATCTGCATCAACTGTTCCCTTAAATCCTTCAGGCTGAATGAATCCTCTTTAATTTTTTTCTGCATCCTCTTTGCCGTCTCTTCATTGAATGATGCCTCTGCCTTTTCTATGAAAGAGAGAACATCTCCCATTCCGAGAATCCGTGATGCAATTCTGTCAGGATAAAACTGTTCTAACTGGTCTGTCTTTTCCCCCATGCCGATAAATTTTATTGGTTTACCTGTAACATGCCTTATTGAAAGGGCTGCCCCGCCCCTTGCATCGCCATCCATTTTTGTTAATATTATCCCATCAATTCCAACATATTCATTAAATGTCTTTGCCGCATTTACTGCATCCTGACCTGTCATGGCATCTGCCACAAGGAGTGTTTCATGTGGCGTTATCTCATCTTTTATATTTTTAAGTTCTTTCATGAGGGTATCATCAATGTGGAGTCTGCCGGCGGTATCAATTATAATGCTTCTGCACCCCTTTTTTGATGCCTCAATCAGGGATTTTTTGCATATCTCCACCGGGCTTAAGATTCCATCTCCGTCAAAGACAGGAATACCGATTTCTTTACCCAGAGTCTTAAGCTGGTCAATGGCTGCGGGTCTGTACACATCTGCAGGCACCAGAAAGGGTAACTGTCCGTCCTTTGAAAGTTTCTTTGCCAGTTTTGCAGATGTTGTGGTCTTTCCAGAACCCTGAAGTCCCACCGTCATTATAATAGTCGGAGGCTTTTGTGCCATGACTATCCTGCTGCTTGCCCCACCCAGGACAGAAATTAATTCCTCATGAACTATTTTTATTACCTGCTGACCCGGGGTGAGGCTGGACATCACCTCCTGGTCTATAGCCCTTATCCTGACCTTCTCTATAAATTCTTTTACTACAGTCAGATTAACATCCGCTTCCAGAAGTGCAATCCTCACCTCACGGAGTGCCTCCCTGATGTTGTCTTCATTGAGCCTTCCGTATCCGCGGAGTTTTTTAAATATTGATTCAAGTTTACCCGACAAATTCTCAAACATAAATTAAATTTAAACATCTTTATATTGTTTTGTCAAGTCCTTGAGCGGTTGCGGAATAGCAACAAACAATGGCAACAATATTTCTAAATTTCTGACTTCCACCTTACCCATTGTTAGGGTATACTAATTCTTAAATATTTAATCAGCAGGGAGAATCTATGGATAGAGGCTATGAAGATTATTTGAAGGATATTCTGGATGCAATAGAAAAGGCACAGCGTTTTGTAGCAGATATGGATTATAATACTTTTATAGATGACGATAAAACGATTTTTGCTGTAGTGAGAGCCTTAGAGATTATTGGTGAAGCAGTAAAACATATCCCGGATGATGTTCGGAATCAATATGAAGAAATTCCATGGAAAGATATGGCAGGCGTGAGAGATGTCTTAAGCCATGATTACTTTGGGGTTGATATAGAAACAGTCTGGCTTACATTGAAAGAAAAAATTCCCCAGATTAAACCTTTAATTGAAAGATTATAGAAGGAGTTAAGCCTATGAGAAAAATTAATGAATTAAAGAAGATTTTACAGGATAATAAGGATGAACTAAAAGATAAATACAAAGTGGATGAAATAGGTATTTTTGGCTCTTATATCAAAGAGGAACAAAAAGAAACAAGCGATATAGATATATTGGTTGAATTTAAAAAACCCATTGATCTTTTAACCTTTGTCAGCTTAAAAAATCATCTTTCCGATTTACTCAATGTAAATGTGGACTTAGTAATAAAGAAGGCTCTAAAGCCAAATATAGGGAAAAATATTTTAAGAGAAGCGCTGTAT
Source organism: Nitrospinae bacterium RIFCSPHIGHO2_02_FULL_39_82 (assembly GCA_001804915.1). Classification (GTDB taxonomy): domain Bacteria; phylum Nitrospinota; class Nitrospinia; order UBA9942; family UBA9942; genus PLOWO2-12-39-15. Next base: position 18,098 of record MHDI01000051.1, read on the forward strand.
ATATGAAGCAATTGTTAAGCAAGGGGGGATGGAAAGCAGCCTGTCGCTTTTTCTGTAAGGAGGGGTAGGGGGAGGTAGAAGATTTGTCCCACCCAACCCCCCCTTCACATCTTTTAAAACCACGAAGCACACGAAGAATAAATCTTTAGGTGTTACCAATAGTCAATGCAAAATATTTCTGCGGTTTGATTATCTTATGCGCCTGAATTAGTGCTTTATTTAAGTCAATATAGAAACTCAAGGCATCTTTCGCCCGTTCTTTATCCTTCTCGGCAATATTAGTCAGTCTTTTTCTCTGGACTTACCTCTTTACAACCGAAGGAGATGGGATGGGTCTTTTTGTTTTGAAAATTCACAGGATTCTGCTATCATAATTTTTATGGATTACAAAATTACTTTAAATTTACCGCAGACAGATTTTCCAATGAAGGCAAACCTCTCACAGAAGGAGCCTGAGATACTTAAAAAGTGGGAGGAAATAAATATATACAGAAAAATAAGGGAAGTCTCTGATGGCAGAAAGAAATATATCCTCCATGACGGCCCGCCTTATGCCAACGGGCATATACATCAGGGGCATGCCCTCAACAAAATACTGAAAGATATTATAGTAAAGATAAAAACAATGGAGGGTTATGATGCGCCTTACATCCCCGGATGGGATTGCCACGGTCTCCCTATAGAGCATCAGGTTGACAAGGAGCTCGGCAGGAAGAAGAAGGAGATGGAGAAGCATAAGATAAGAAGGCTCTGCCGGGAATATGCGGATAAGTATTATAAAATCCAGAGGGAGGAGTTTAAGAGACTTGGAATCTTTGGCGATTGGGAGAATCCCTATCTCACCATGAATTATTCATATGAGGCGTCCATAGTCAGGGAACTCGGGAAGATTATTGAGGGCGGTGGTCTGTATAAGGGATTAAAGCCTGTTCATTGGTGTTCAACATGCAAGACTGCATTGGCTGAGGCAGAGGTTGAATATGAGGAGCATGAATCACCTTCAATATATGTAAAATTTCCACTCAAGACAAATGGCAAAGATAAATTTTCCTCGCTGGAGCATAAGGATACATCGGTGGTAATATGGACAACCACACCATGGACGCTCCCTGCAAACCTTGCCATTGCATTAAATCCTGAGTTCAAATATGGGGCAGTAGATACAGGCGAAGAGGTGCTTATAATGGCAATTGACCTCATTGAGGAATCTATGGGTAAATTTGGGTTTTCGGACTACGAGGTTATAGAGACCTTTAATGGCTATGAGTTAGAGGGGTTAAAGGCGCAACACCCGTTTATGGACAGGGAGTCACCTCTGATACTTGGTGACCATGTTACACTTGAGCAGGGGACAGGGCTTGTTCATACAGCACCCGGACATGGACAGGAAGACTATGAAATTGGGCTTAAATATGGACTTGATATCTACAATCCTGTTGATGATGAGGGGAGATTTATATCTGAACTTCCGCATTTTGGAGGTATGAAGGTATGGGATGCAAACAGGTCAATAAATGACATGCTTAAAGAAAATGGGTATCTGCTCAAGGAGGAAAAGGTAGAGCATTCCTATCCACATTGCTGGAGGTGTAAAAAACCTGTCATATTCAGGGCAACCCCTCAGTGGTTTATCTCAATGGATAAAAATAATTTACGGACGATGGCATTGGAGGAGATAAAGAAGGTGGAATGGATACCATCTTGGGGTATGGAAAGAATATATCAGATGGTGGAGAATCGGCCTGACTGGTGTATCTCAAGGCAGAGGGTTTGGGGTGTTCCTATAACTGTTTTTTATTGTAAGAAGTGCAGAGAGTCTCTTGTCTCAAGGGAAATATGTAATCATGTGGCAGGTCTTATGGAAAAGGATGGTGCAGACACCTGGTTTGAGAGAGATGCAGGGGAATTATTGCCATCAGGTGTAAAGTGCTCTAAGTGTGGCGGTAATGATTTTGAAAGGGAGACAGATATTCTTGATGTCTGGTTTGACTCGGGCGTAAGTTATACAGTTGTGGAAAAAAGCAAGGAACTATCCTTCCCGTCAGATTTATATCTGGAAGGCTCTGACCAGCACAGGGGGTGGTTTCATAGCTCCCTGCTTACCTCTGTATCTACGAGGGGTAAGGCACCATATAAATCTGTCCTGACTCATGGATATGTGGTGGACGGACAGGGGAGAAAGATGTCCAAATCTCTCGGCAATGTGATTGCCCCACAGGAGGTCATAGATAAATATGGTGCAGAGGTTTTAAGACTCTGGGTATCTTCAGAGAATTACAGGGAGGATATAAGATTATCCGGAGAAATCTTAAAGAGGCTCTCGGAGGCATACCGTAAGATAAGAAATACCTGTAAGTTTATCCTCGGTAATTTGTATGACTTTGACCCTTCAAAGGACATGATTGAGTATAAAAAAATGTTTGAACTGGACAGGTTCACTCTCCACCGACTTCAGGGTCTGATTGAACAAATAAGGAAGGCATATCATGAACATGAGTATCATCTCTTTTTTCATGCATTCCACAACTTTTGTGCAGTTGACTTAAGCTCTTTCTATCTTGACATCATCAAGGATAGATTATATACCTTCAGGGGAGATTCAACTGGAAGGAGGTCGGCACAGACTGCAATTTATGAACTCCTGATTTCTATGGTGAAACTGATGTCACCCGTTTTATCATTTACTGCCGAAGAGATATGGGGATTTATCCCTAAGGGGGGGGCAAGAGGGGATTTTCAGAGTGTTCATCTCTCTCAATTTCCGGCTGTTAAGAAGGAGTGGATTGATAATGAATTAGAAAAGAGATGGGGAAAAATATTATCAGTAAGAAGCGATGTCCTCAAGGCACTGGAAAATGCAAGGAAGGACAGGTTAATAGGGCATTCTCTTGATGCAAGGGTGAGCATCTTCTGCCGCTCTGAATTGAAGGGGTTTTTAGATGGTTATAAAGAGGAATTAAATAGTATATTTATTGTCTCTGATGTGGCTATTTACTCTGATAAAGAGATTCCAGGAACTGCCATTAAAAGTGACGAAACAGAAGGTCTGTTTATATCTATATCGCAGGCGTCAGGGAAGAAGTGTGAAAGATGCTGGAATTATAGTGAGACTGTTGGTGGAAATACCGAACACCCGTCAATATGCGGAAGGTGCGTTGACAATCTGAGATGAGCCACAAATATTTCCCTTTAATTACTATGGTTTTGATGCTTGTAGTTATTGACCAGCTTACAAAGTTTTATATAGATAGTAATTTTATTCTTTACCAGTCTCTTGAGGTAATCAGTGGATATTTTAACATCACCTATATAAGAAATTCAGGTGTTGCCTTTGGTATCCTTTCCGGTTTCAAGGGGATTGTCAGTCAGATTATTTTTATATTTATATCACTGATTGCAATATCGGCTATTATTATTATATACAGAGGAACCGATGATAAAATGATTTTCAGTCGCATATCCCTTTCTCTTATTTTGAGCGGTGCAATTGGCAACATGATAGACAGGATATTCAGAGGTGAGGTTATAGATTTTTTCGATTTTCACTGGAAGAGTTATCACTGGCCTGCCTTTAATATTGCAGATTCCTGTATAACAATAGGGGTAGGGTTATTGATGATAACAATGATAATAAGCAATGAGCAACGAGCAATGAGCAACGAGTAATAAAACTCATTGCTCATCACCCATTGCTCATTGCTGATTTTTATGCACCCGATACTATTTAAAATAGGACCGATAACCATATATACATATGGAGTTCTCATAGCCGCAGCCTTTTTTCTGGGGCTTGCCCTTGCTGTCAGGCAGGCAAGGATTGAAGGTGAAGAGCCGCAGAAGATAATGGATTTAGGCTTCTATATCCTTATATCGGCAATTGTGGGTTCAAGACTCCTCTATGTGATAGTTGATTATAAAGAATATCTCTCTGACCCTTTAAGGATTTTTAAGGTGTGGGAGGGGGGATTGGCATTCTACGGCGGTTTTATAATGGCTGCGGCAGTGGTTATAATATATCTCAGAAATCATAAAATGAATATATGGAAGGTAGGAGATTTATTTGCACCATCCATAGCTATCGGACAGGGGGTTGGAAGATTGGGATGTTTTTTTGCTGGCTGCTGCTATGGAAGGGAGAGCGATGTCCCATGGGCGATTGTCTTTAAGGACCCACATACACTGGCGCCGATGGGTGTCCATCTGCACCCAACACAACTTTACGATTCTGTAAATGGTTTTATCATCTTTTCCATATTAATTATCTTTCGCAGGTTCAAAAAATTTGACGGACAATTGTTCTGGACATACACACTGCTTTATGCAATAGGCAGATTTATTGTTGAAATATTCAGGGGCGATGAGAGGGGATTTTTAATTGAACCAGATAGTTTTGCTTCGCTCACTACAGGTCTATCCACATCGCAATTTATAGCAATCCTGTTATTTGCCGTATCAATTATCATGATGATAAAGCTTAAAAGGATTAAAGGGGTAAGGGATAAGGATTAAAAGAGAAGTATTATGAGCATTAACTTATCCCTTAATCCTTACTCCTTAATCCTTGTCACTTCAGAGTTTGCCAATCGGAGAATAGATAAATTTCTCTCCTCCGTAGGGCAGGGCTTTAGCCCTGTGTTATCCCGCTCATTCATCCAGAAATTGATTAATAACAGCAGGGTCACTGTCTCAGGAAGGGCTGTTAAATCAAGTTATAAACTTAAGATTGGGGATGAGATAAAGGTAGAGTTTCCTGAATTAAAACCCCCTTCTGTAAAGCCCGAACCAATACCACTTGACATTGTGTATGAAGATGAATCAGTTATAGTTGTGAATAAATCTGCAGGGATGGTAGTTCATCCCGCAGGGGGGACATATTCAGGGACACTGGTTAATGCCCTTCTTTATCATTGCAGAGATACGCTTTCAGGGATAGGAGGTGTAGAGAGGCCTGGGATTGTCCACAGACTTGACAAGGACACATCAGGTCTGCTTATAGTAGCAAAGGATGATTTTACCCACCGGCATCTCTCAAAACAGCTTAGAGACAGAACTATTGTCCGCAAATATCTTGCACTGGTTAAGGGGAATATCAAAGAAGATTCAAAAAGAATTGAGATGCCAATAGGAAGGCATGTATCCGACAGAAAGAAGATGTCTACAAAAACAAGGAAGGGGAGATTGGCTATAACTGAATTTAAGGTAGTGGAAAGATTTGGTGATTACACATTGTTGGAAGTAAGGCTTAAAACAGGCAGGACCCATCAAATCCGTGTCCATCTTTCTTCAATAGGGCATTCAGTTGCAGGGGACAGGGTATATGGGGGGAGTCAGAAGTCAGAAGTCAGAAGTCAGAAGTCAGAAGTCAGAAGTCAAATTTCTATTCCCCGTCAGATGCTCCATGCTAACACCCTCGGCTTCATACATCCAAAGACAGGAGGGGATCTTGAATTTGAAACTTCAATTCCTGCCGATATGGAGAGTGTTTTAAAATTTCTTAAATCTGAAATTTGATTTTAGATCAGAATTCGGAGAATTTTTTTCTCCGAACCCTGATCTACTTAAAAACTTGAAATAGAAGAACCATTAAAAACACAAGATAAATGTAACCTTAAGATTTAAAATTCAATTATGGTTTCATTTATCTTACTGCATCTTTTAATGCCTGTCCTGGTTTGAATTTTGGAACTTTTCTTGCCGAAATCTTTATTGACTCACCTGTTGCAGGGTTTCTGCCTGTCCTTGCAGCCCTTTTGCTAATTCCGAATGTGCCGAACCCAACAAGTGTTATACCCTGTCCCTTTTTAAGGCTTGATTTTACTGTGTCTGTAAAGGAATTAAGTGCCTTCTCAGCTGCTGCCTTGCTCAGGCTTGCATCCTTTGCAATCTTTGCGACAATATCTGCTTTATTCATTCTATATCCCTCCTTTCCTAATAGATTTTACAGCGTTTTTTGTATATTACATCTGAATACCCTTTATTTGTCAAGCTTTTTTTTAGGATTTTTTTTAATGTATAGGAAATTATAAAAAATATTTTTTGACACAGATTTACACTGATTTTAAGTATGATTTTTGCTATTTTTTATCTGTGGGAATCATAATTTATCTGTGTCCATCTGTGTCTAAAATCTTTTTCTTTTTGTTCTATCGGGATTTGTGCCATGCTTCTGGGTATTACTGAATATACACCCGCAGTAGTTCTGCCGTTTAAGCCCATATTTCTTGCTTTTTTGAAGACTGAATTTAAATCCATCCTTCTTCTTAAAATCTGCTGTGTAAAATTTAATTCCATATTTCTCTGATAGTTCCAGTCCTATTCTATTTATAACTGTGGCATTTTTATGTGGACTTATTGTTAAAACAGTCGCAAAGTAATTATAGTTATTCTCCTTTGCAAATTGAACAGCCCGCTCTAACCTCATTTTAAAGCATATCTCACACCTCTCTCCTCCTTCCTTGTCATTTTCATGCCCCCTTGTGAGTTTGAACCACCTGTCAGGGTCATATTCGGCAGGGATAAAGGGGAGTCCTGTCTGACGGGAAAACCTCCTCATCTCTTCAAGACGGAATAAATACTCATCTTCAGGATGAATATTTGGGTCATAAAAATATGCACTCAATTCAAAATCCACTTTCAATAAATCTATTACATGTGCTGAGCATGGTGCACAGCAGATATGCAGGAGAAGTCTTGGCTTTTGCACTTTACCTCAATTGACAATAATCAGGTGTTATTATATATTAAGTTTTATAGAACTTGCAATATTACACCTTCCCATGAAACCAAAAAACTGGTTTGAAAGCTTAAATTGTGCAATTGAAGGGATACTCTATGTGGTAAAGAATGAGACGCACATGAAATATCATTTTGCAATTGCTGGTATTGTCCTTATTATAAGCCTTTTTCTAAACCTCTCAACCTTTGAATTTGTCCTTCTGGCGGTATCCATTACATTTGTCCTCTTTGCAGAGGTTATAAATACAGCCTTTGAGGTTATTACTGACATGATAACCAGAGAATATAATCCCACAATAAAGGCTGTTAAAGATATGGCAGCAGGTGGAGTCCTGATAGCCTCAATAGGTGCTGCTGTTATGGGCTATTGGATACTTTCAAGGCATATATTCCAGCCGATTAAATTTTCTTTTGTCATGGTCAAGAGGTCTTCAGAATTAGTTGCAATTATCACCCTCATTATTGTAATAATCCTTGTGGTTATACTCAAGTCAAAGTTTGGAAAGGGGAAGCCTTTACATGGAGGGTTTCCCAGCGGTCATGCCGCCATATCTTTTTCTATATGGACAGCGGTATCTCTTATTACATTAGACCCACTTGTTACCATACTTACCTTTATTACAGCAGTAATGGTAAGTCATAGCAGGTTGTTATTGGAGATTCATACAATAAAAGAAGTGATTGCAGGGGCAATGCTTGGTATACTAACAACGGTGGTAATTTTTAAAACATTTGGATAAAGCAACGAGTAACGAGCAATGAGCAACGAGTAAAAAACTCATTGCTCAGCACTCATTGCTCATTGCTATTGAAAGGGGGTTTTTATGGATAGAAATCTTGCATTGGAGGCTGTAAGGGTTACGGAGGCGGCGGCACTTGCATCTGCCAGGTTGATGGGGAGAGGGGATGAGAAGCTGGCTGACCAGGTAGCAGTGGATGCCATGAGGAAGGCATTTAACACTGTAAAGATAAAAGGGAAAGTAGTAATTGGTGAAGGCGAGAGGGATGAGGCCCCTATGCTCTATATAGGGGAAGAGGTGGGGACGGCTGACAGGGATGCAGATGAAGTAGATATTGCCCTTGACCCTCTTGAAGGAACGACAATAACTGCCAATGGAGGGGCAAATGCAATATCAGTAATTGCTATGGGTCCGAAGGGGAGTTTTTTACATGCACCTGATACATATATGGAAAAGATTGCAGTAGGTCCAAAGGCAAAAGGAGTTATAGATTTAAATAAGACCCCAACTGAAAACCTGAGGGCTGTTGCAAAGGCTATGAATTGTTATATTGAGGACCTGACAGTTATAATTCTGAACAGACCGAGACATGCAGAGCTTATAAAGGAGGTTAGGGCTTGCGGTGTAAGGATAAAACTGATACCGGATGGTGATGTGTCTGCCGCAATAGCCACAGCAATAAAGGATTCCGGAGTAGATGTCTTGATGGGTATTGGTGGTGCACCAGAAGGAGTTATCGCTGCAGCAGCCCTGCAATGTGTCGGGGGCGATATGCAGGGGAGGCTCAAACCAAGAAATGAAGGTGAGATTGAAAGGGCAAAAAAGATGGGGGTAAAGGATATAAACAAAATATTTACAATAGACGAACTTGCCCATAAGGATAATGTGATGTTTGCCGCAACAGGAGTGACAGATGGTGATATGTTAAAGGGTGTGAGATTTTTCAGCGGCGGTGCTGTAACGCATTCAATTGTTATGAGGTCTAAATCGAGAACTATCCGTTTTATAGAGGCTGAACATCATTTCATTTTTAAACCAAATTATGATTCTTAAAACAGGAGGCAATTTAAAGTGAAACTCATCGGGCAAGTAATATTCTTATCTGTCTTAATATCTGCATCTTTTTCAGCCTCTCCGTCATTCTCCTTTGAGGGGGCTGGATGCGGTCAGGACTGTGCAAGCTGTCACAGCCTTGCAAGGGAAGAGGCAGGGAAGATGCTTAAAATAGATGTATCAAGCATAGCAAATGCCCCTGCAAAGGGATTGTGGGAGGTAGATGGCTTTCAAAATGGGAAGAAGGTAAAGGTTTATATAGACTATGGGAAAAAATACGCCATTCTCATAAATGCCTTCATCCCTATTGAAAATATAGGGAAACCACCGGAACTCCGAAAGATTGACTTAAACATGATACCTCTGACAGATGCACTGGTGATTGGAAACCCTTCTGCAAAAAAGAAGGTGATTGTCTTTACTGACCCGGATTGTCCTTATTGCAGGAAATTGCATGGGGAAATAAAGGAGCTGCTGAAAGATAACACCGATATTGTCTTCTATATAAAACTCTTTCCTCTTATAAATATACATCCTGAATCTTACGAAAAATCCAGGTCTATCCTGTGCAAAAAATCATTGAAACTTCTTGATGATGCCATTGAAGGTAAAAGTTTGCCGAAGGCAGAATGCAATACAAAGGCTGTGGATGAGAATATAAAACTTGCAGAAAGGCTTTCTATCAATGGAACACCTACAATAATACTTCCTGATGGCAGTCTAATCCCGCGGTTTGTGGACAAACAGACACTCCTTAAACTGATGGAGCAGCAACAATCAACTAATTAATTCACACTGAAAAATTTAAAAGTTGTTCAAAAAAGTCATTTTTCAGTATCAACCCGTTACAAATATTTAGATTTTATAATTTTCTACGCATATATGTTGGGTGGCTTTAGTAATTTATGGCACAAAAAATGCACTTCAATATAAAG
>MHDI01000052.1:0-15141 GCA_001804915.1 Nitrospinae bacterium RIFCSPHIGHO2_02_FULL_39_82
TGCCCCTGGTTCTCCCGTAGCGGAGCGGAGGGAAGGGGCACCGGCTCAGCCCCGCGTTCTCCCTGAGCGAAGCGAAGGGAGAACGCCCGGCGTCAGCCGCGCCCGCTTGCGGGCGTCGGCTGCACACCGTTGTTAGGTCGCCTCACGGAATTGCAAGGACTCGTGTCTCATCCCAGGAAGACTGGCCCCTCCTCTGAATCTCTTCACCGCACAATCGGCACTTCGCTCACCGGCGTGATCGTAGCGGTGCAGCTATTGAAGCCGGGATAGAGGAACTTGTGGATTGCCTGCGGGGTGTTCGCTTCGACAATGTAGTAGATCACGTGCTGTGCGAACGCCCCATACACTGCCAGCAGTTTCACCCCTTCGACATTGGAGTCATACAGGGTTTTGGAACCACCTGCTTCTTTAGGGCAGTTCTCTGGAGTGTGGGTCTGAGTAATATGGAATAACATGATTTTCTCCTCTTTCAAGTTCTGGTTCCTAGTTTGTTCTTTAGGCCCATCGGTCTTAAGATGAGATCCGAGGGACACCAATTGGTCACGCTTTCCTGGAGCCTTATGACTCCCATGAACGCTACCAGTGCCAGCCCAACGGGAAGGCTAACCCAGTAGGCAATGGCTGCAAAGACCAATAGCATGATGCCCTGCACCAAGGCTCTGCCGTTTTCCAGATACATGGTTCTGACCTCCTTTCCTTCGTGAATGTCTCGTCTAACTCGTTACCTGACGCAATCGCGGCATATGAACAATGCCGCGATCTAGACTACCGGCCGACGAGAACTGCAAACAACTCGTTGAAGTTAGCTTTCTCCGTCTTGATGAACACGCCCTTGTTGCCACTTACGGCGATCGTCATATCACCTCCGGAGTAGGCCCAACCCTGCTGGGGCACCCACTTCATTGGAGTCAACTGCGAAAAAGCGCCAGCCAGCGTGTTGAACATCATCGACACGGTAGCGCAAAACTGAGCGGACATCGCCGCCATCTCGGGGGGCATGTCCATGTTCGACTTGTAGGCAATCAGCTTCCCATCAGCCGCAAACTCACCAGCCGCCACGACGCCGTCAATCTTGATAAGGTCATCCAGTGTAGCCATCTTTCCTTCCTCCTATCGAGTGGGGGATTAAGAAAAGACGATGTTCGCCCCCCCTATGTGCACATCGCCTAACGTTTGAGTTCAGCGGCGCGCGGCTTTTTGCGCGTCCGCTGGAACGATTTGTTGGGCGTCTTCGGATAGATTGGCTACCTCGCGCCCGCCCCGGAAATAAACAATGCTCCTTGCCCCAGAGATTCATCCTTCGACTTTGCTTTCTTTGCGGGGTCTAATGCGCAGACCGTCTCACCAATAAAGTAATTGGCATGACTGTTGTTCAATTCTCCCAATACTCGCTTCACGGTCTCAGAACTATGCCCCTCAAGGAACCGAAATACGGATGAAGCAAGATATTCCAGATTCATCTCAAAAGTTAGCCACTTCCGCTTTAGAGCTTCGGCGGTAAATCCGGTGGTGTTTGATCCGCCAAAAATGTCTAGGACGACATCTTCCTCGTCGGTCAGCATCTTGATAAAGAACGCGGGGATTTCCGAAGGGAATCGCGCCGGATGGCGTTCGAGTCCGAGTTCCTTGCAGAGTCGGAGATAGCTTGAGTTGCTGTCGGTGTTCGGTATAGAAAGGAGGTTGGAAGGAATCGCCCCTCCATTATCCTTGCCAAACCCAGCACTTATGTCATGGCCAGACGGGCGTTTTTTTGGCGTATAGAAGCTCTCCGGGTCCTCGATCAACTTCTTCATCCGATCGGAATACGGAGCCAGCACTTTTCGAACGTCGGCTTTCGGAAAGGCGGTTTTACTAAACCACCACACAGTGTTAACTGAATCCTTTGCCCGAATTTTTCGTTTGTTTACCCATTCAATTGGCGACGGCAACTTTGCAGGATTGAACCAGTAGAAATCCTCAGCAAGGTGAAACCCGATCTCGTCGCAAAAAGCCAAGAGTACGCGGAAGTTATACAGAGAACGGGATGGCATACCAGAACGGTATGCCCCCCCAAGTCGAGAACAAAACTTCCGCTTTCCTTGAGAACACGGAAAACCTCTTGGCCGAATGGCTTAATCCACTGGACGTACTCTGTTTCCTCAACATTGCCATAGGTCTTTTGGCGCCGAAGTGCGAACGGCGGCGATGTCATGACTAGATCAATGCTGTCATCTGGTAATCCTGCGAGAAGCTCAAGCGAATCTCCGACATAGGCCTGACCTCTGGCGGTACGGTAAAGCGGTTTGTTCTGCATGTCAGTATTCCCTCAGGTCGTTGACCCAGCTTGCCACTATCTGCCACAACACGCTTGCGGCGAAATAGACTTGCGGGTCTGCTTGGCAGATGGCTTCAACATCGCCCTGAACAAACTTATCTTTGCCATAGCCGACGATGTAGCTCATCCATTTTCTTAGGTTCTCATCGGCCCCGACGACCATGTCTGATGAATTGAATTTGCCAGTTCGAGCAAGCACCCACGAAAGGCCGTCGCGCTTGGCAGGGTCACCGTTTCTCAGGAGATCAGTCAAGTGAGGAATTTGTGGCTCAGCAATCCGCAAAAGGGCGCGCGCTGCTTCAACCCTGATCTCCAAGGGGCTTGAGTTGAATGTATCTACAAGTGCAGTCGCTGATGTTGCGGAAGCGAATTGACCAAGTGCCCATGCTGCTCCCGCACGCAGTTCGTCGTCACGTTGAGAGTCCCGCAGCACTTCAATCAGCAACTGTTCGCTCCGGCTCTTGGGTATTTCGGATGCGACAATGACCGTTTCAAGCTGCGTTTCAAGGGGAACCGTTATGACCGGACTGCGCAGCTTGTTTTCTATGAACCCCCAGGCGTTCGGGTCGTCATTTGCCGCAAGCGCAGCCGCAGCCTCAAGCTGGACATAAATATCCTCGTCGGCATCGATCATTCTTGCTACGAGCACCGGCTTGGCAGTGGTATAGCCTCTGTACCTCAACGCTTTTGCGGCAGCGTACCGCTCGCTTAAGTTGACGCTTGCGAGCTTGTCTATGAAGTAGGCTTCGCTAACTGACGTGGGGCACTGGAGTTTTGTGTTAACCGGAACGACCGTAGCCACAATCTGATTGGCCTCAACAGTATCACCAGTGTTGACCTGTGGCAGCAAGGTTATCTTGCCTTTGCTCCGACTCAATTGAATAGATTGTTTCCGTGCCTCTGTGATGGGGGTAAGGCTGATCCTACCGGGTTCCACTGCCGTAACAACTGATTGCTGGTTGGCGGCAGCACACGTCCACATCACCCGTATTTCTGATCCTTCCTCAACCCCTTTCGGCTGAGTGATGGATACCTGTCCTGCAGCGAATGCTTGCCGCATTTCTTTGACACTGACGAAGTGAACAGGTGAAATTTGTTTCAGATCTATCGGAGAATCGTCGTTTTGCTCGAATACGACGATTGAAACAAGGTCGTCGTCACGCATGCCAGCATCCCACGCCCGCTTCGGGTCATTGAGGGAATGTGACATTGATATCTCAAGCTTTGTCTTGCCACGGGATTCGAATCGTAAGCCAGTGTTCAAGCATAAAATATCAGGAACCCGGACGCGCTTGATTTTTATTTTCTTCCAGATTTCGAACCCAGTGGAACCCCGCTCAAGTTCTATGGGGTTGAATCCCATTGCCTTCAGCCGGTCAATGGTTGCATTCGTGCCTGCGGCACCGACCGCGAGTTTTCGTAGGAAACTGTCGTCACTTTTGAAGTTATTTGCCACTACGTCACCACCGTAAATTCTGATTGGCACTCATTATATTCGTCGGCGTCTTAGATGACGAATGCTTTGGCTGCATAGATCATTCCGAGAAGCGTTGCGTAAAACGGCCAAACTGAAAATGAGAAAATCGATCTGGCAAAGAGGCCGAACATTCCGCCTTGTGGAACAACAACAAAAAGATCGGCGGCAGACAGTACTTCACTGTGTAGTTTGTTAATAAAGCTGTTGTATGCATTCCGAAAGCCCTTCTCCAATGACAAGTAGTAGGCATCAAGAACAAAGAAGAGCAGCGTCGGGATAACCGCGATCCATGCGTACTGTGGCTTGCCCTTGTCAGCCACGATGACGAGGATTGCGGAAACTAGCGTGATACACCAAGCTTTTGAGGACGAGCTGTTGTTCGCCATTCGCTGAATGACCGCCTGCAGGATGGTGAGGTGCGACTGCACCGCTTGAGAGTTCTCCTTGAATCGTGGCTCTGTCGTCATAGCTCAGTACCCGGCGCGAATCTTGACTGCTTCTTCGATCCAACCGCTCAAGTTCTCGTTGATGTAGTTGTAGACTTGCGCACTGTCCGTGTACGGCGGGTCATACGCCTTCACGATTGACGACAGTGACTTTCCGTCGCGCTTCATTGTGATATGGGAGAAAGGATTTGCGCCTTTGGTCGTTTGGTTCTTGCCCGAGTCTTTGAGGTTGTGGATGTAGATGCCAACAACGCCCCTGCCGTTGTTCCACGATGTATGAATTTCGTAGTCAATCCACTTGCGCTTGGCCGTGTCCTTCCCGATGAGCACAACCGTGCAGGAGCGCCCGTTCAGTTGATCATCAATCCACTTCTGTATTACCTTGTCACCGCCGCCCGTGATGGTTTCCCAGTCGTTGTCTGTGGTTGGTTGGTTCCCTTCGACAACGCCAATGTTTCGAACTTGTGAAGCGCACCAGCTGTTTGGCTTGTAGTGAAAGCTGTAGAAGATTCTTCTAGCCATGATTCCTCCTTGGTAAGCACGGTGATGGTGATTGATGAGACGCCCAACGCGGGGCTGAGCCGCCGCGAAGCGGTCGGTTTCGTGCCCCTGGTTCTCCCGTAGCGAAGCGGAGGGAAGGGGCACCGGCTCAGCCCCGCGTTCTCCCTGAGCGAAGCGAAGGGAGAACCAGTTATTATCTGAACGGTAGCATAACTTTGAACATGTGGTCAATAAAAAAAAATAGCTTGACGTTATCTGATTAATTTTACTATACTTTCTCAGGGACTAATATGCAAAATTGAATGTTAGTCCCAGCGTGTCAGTCGCCTATGCAATTAATTCCAGCTGATATTTGGGAACAATATTCTGCCGTCCTTAAGAAACGGGCAGTACCTGTCACCCTCCATGCGGATTACAGGAAGTGGCTGCGGTATTATCTTGATTTCCAATACCTTATCGAGGGATGAGGCGACACCGCGATCATCATCACAGCCCCCCGATAGTAGCGATATCGGGCAAGCTTCTGTTCCGCCCCCATTGGCGGGCAAACGTTTTAATGAATGGCGCTGCATGGCGAAATCCGGATCTCCACATTGGGACAAATCATAGGCAATCTGGCGGCGGAGATTAAGATGCGGCACTATTCCCGGAAAACGCTTAAAACCTATGCGGATTGGAGCCGCAAGTTTCAGAGCTACCTGAAAAACAAGTCACCTGACGAATTGTCAGCAACAGATGTCAAATCATATCTCACCTATCTTGCGGTTAACTGCAAGGTTGCAGCATCAACGCAGAACCAGGCGTTCAACGCTTTGTTGTTTTTGTTCCGCCATATTCTGAAGAAAGATTTCGGCGATCACAAAGACATTCCACGTGCAAAGAAATCGAAGTATATCCCGGTTGTCCTTTCCCGAAAGGAAATAGACGCTGTCTTGAAACATCTGAGGCATCCCTACAATCTTGCGGTCAAACTGTTGTACGGCTGCGGGCTTCGTCTATTCGAATGTGTGAAACTGCGGGTGAAGAATTTCAATTTCGACGCCGGAATCCTTACGCTCCATGGGAAGGGCAGTAAAGACCGGACAGTGCCAATTCCACAGACAATTATGACGGAGTTAATGGCACAGTTTGAGGCAATAAAAATACTTCACGATAAGGATCTTGCCGCGGGTTATGCGGGCGTGTTTCTCGAAGATCAACTCGAAAAGAAATATCCGAAAGCCGCGAGGGATTTCATCTGGCAATGGTTTTTTCCGCAGCAGTCATTGACATTCGTGGTGGAAACGAAGGAACATCGGCGTTATCATGTGCATGAAAAGCATGTCCAGGAAGCTCTTTACAATGCTGTCCGGAGGGCAAAACTCACGAAACACGTCACCTCCCACACCTTTCGCCACTCTTTTGCCACGCACCTGCTTCAGGCCAATTACGACATCCGCACTATACAGGAGTTGCTTGGACACAGCGATGTAAGGACGACAATGATCTATACCCACTGTGTGCCAAGCAGAACGGTGAAAGAGGCGAAGAGTCCTCTTGATTTTTAAATACATACAGAAAGGTTGGAATGAACTATGCTTAAAGTCAACGGATTGAAAAGACAAAAAGGGTCACCCATTAAAAGTCACCGTGTCAGGTCTTGAAATAAATGCAAGGAATTAGGATCAAATCATCAAAATTTATTTTCAAAAAAGTTTTTGTCCACAGATGCAGATAACATGCTAAAATTAGTAGAAAGGAGTTAAAGAGGTCAAGATGAAAAAAGATGTTGTTTCATGGAATTTTAAATACTTGGTTAAGGTTAAGACGAGAAAAACCGTAAATCTGGTTAATATCTTAGAGGGCTATAAAGAGATAGAAATTATCTCACCTCAAGAATTATAAGGAGATGACATGAAGAAGATAGAATATTTTGATTATGAAAAGGTTGCCAGAGACATGAATCTGCCTGACTCAATTTTGAAAAAGATAGAAAAAGAGGTAAAGACTGAATTCCCTAAAGATAAGATGATGTATGAACTTCATGTTTTAAGGGCAATAAGAAGCAAATATTGGCAAAAAGCAGCAGTTCAATAAAATTGTCCGCACCGGCAGATAATACGGTATAAGCGACATTAAAACGTCGCTTGATACCGATAACGGAAACGTTATCTGCTCATTGCGGGCAGGGAAAGGAAGAGAGCGATGAAGAAGCTAATTTTGTCAAATATGCTTTTATTTTATAACTAACTTTTTATAACTAACTTGCTGTTGTAAAGTTCAGCTAAAAACAATACAATAAGAACCATGATTAAAAATCCACGCTCATATTTAAACTCACAAAAGAAGGAGCGTCAGAGATTTTTATCTTCCCTTACCTATGAAAAATCGGTACGTATATTAGAGATGCTTCTATTATCACAGGTGGCAATGGAATTGAACTTTTCTGACCACCATCCTGCCTCATTGGGGAAAACCTTTAAAAATGCCAGAAAGCAATCTTGATAAGGCATATCTCCGTATAATTGATTAATAAAGGACAAAAATAAAATGATTCGCTCAAATTTAAAAAAATTAGTAAACGAAATATATAATAGAAAAGTCCATCCAAATAAGGCGATAGAGATGCTCAAACACCTGCCTTATGAGGATATAGGCTTTGCCCATGTGGACCACCATAGGGAATTGAGGCAGGGATTTCCTGAGGTCATATATTGCGAAGGGAAATCAATTCAGCAGATAACAGCGATAATAAAGAGGATGCTCAAAAAAGATTCTGATATACTGGCTACAAGGGCTGCACCAGAGATATTCGGAAAAATTAAAAAGATTGATGAAAGGGCGGAGTATAATAAAGATGCAAGGACTATTGTTATAAGAAATAAGGAAAAGAAACTTGAGGGAATGGTGCTGGTGGCTACTGCTGGGACATCCGATATACCTGTAGGAGAGGAAGCTGCAGTTACTGCAGAAATCATGGGGAGCAAGGTGGAGAGGGTGTATGATGTGGGCGTAGCAGGCATACACAGGCTTTTAGATAAAAGAGAGAAGTTTATGGCTGCGAGGGTGGTTGTAGTGGCGGCAGGCATGGACGGCGCCCTTGCAAGTGTGGTGGGGGGACTGGTTGATAAGCCTGTAATAGCAGTCCCTACAAGCATCGGCTATGGTGCAAGCTTCGGGGGAATATCAGCGCTCCTATCAATGTTGAATAGCTGTGCTGCGGGGGTAGCAGTGGTTAATATTGACAATGGTTTCGGTGCAGGCTGTCTTGCACATAAGATTAATATGTTATAAATTCTATTCCAGACGAATTTTAACAATATTTTTCTGAAATGAAACTTAACTAATCATGAAAACTATGATGACGGAAAAAGAAATAAATGAAGTTTATGAAATCGTTAAAGATTATCACGAGAAGTATTTAAAGAAACACGGGGTTAAGCTGCCTCAATTAAAAAATTCAAAAGGAGAATATGTAAAGGATGCACTTGTTCTTGTTTATCTTGCAAGATTTTATCCAAATACGGTTGTAGCTACTAAACATGATTTAACAGTGTTTATCAGAAATTTTTATCCTGATACAAATGATGTTCAACAAGCAAGACATTTGGGTGCTCAAAAAGGTTGGTTTATTTCTGCCGGGGGTAGAGATAATGTGCATGTTCGAAAATTGGGAGAATATCGCTTAATAACACTTGAAAGACCTTATCCGCATTTTAAGGGACATAGAATTGAAACAACAACTGGAGAATGGGGAGACATTAAAAAACAATATGGAAACCGATGTGCCACATGCGGTTCAGAGGAAGGTAAAAGAAATTTGCATTATCCGAATACAGTTGCAAAATTACAAAAATCACACATTGACCCTTTTAAGCCATTAGAAGAAGGAAATATTTTTCCTCAATGTCAAAAATGTAATCGTGCTTACAGGGATTTCTGGGTATTTGACGAAAGAGGCAGAATTAGAGGTATTGCAAATCCATCAATAGTTAAAAAATGTAAAAATGATGTAAAAAGAAAAATTTACAAAATTTTATATAAAGAATTTGAAGGGGCAAATCCAAATGAATGGTGAATTTCTAAATAAAATAATTCAAGGCGATGCCTTGCAAAGGATTTCAGAGTTAAAAAGCAAGAGTATTGATTTGGTATTGACTGACCCGCCTTATTTTCTTGATAAAATGGATAATGGCTGGGATGTAAAAAAAGTTGCCCTAATTACCGATTATTGTCATACAATAAAGTCCTTGCCACCGGGGATGAAATTTGACAAAGAGCAAGGGAAAAAATTTTATGATTGGTATTACCAAGTTTCAAAAGAAATTATCAGGGTTTTAAAACCCGGAGGATTTTTCTTTTCATTTTCAAGTCCGCGACTATATCATAGGATGGTGTCTGCAATAGATGATGCCGGATTTTTGATTAGAGATTGCTTCATCTGGCTTTACACACAGAACCAGCCAAAGGCGATGAGCCTAAATCATTTTATTGAAAAATTAAATGAGGATAAAAAGTCAAAAGAAATTTTGAAAAATCAATTAGCCGGCTGGAAAACACCGCAAATCAAATCGTGCTTTGAGCCAATTGTAATGGCACAAAAAGAAACCGAAGGAACGTTCCTTAAAAATTTCAAAAAATATAATGTGGGTTTATTGAATACCAATGTGCAAATTGGCGACAATATGTTTCCTGCAAATGTGGTTTCAACCAATAAAATCAGCGAAGTTATTGATAGGTGTTTCCTGATTTCAAAGCCTGATAAAAAAGAAAAGGGAGAACTTAATACCCACAAAACTGTGAAGCCGGTAAGTTTGTGTGAATATATTATAAAATTGACTACTTATTCGGAAGATGCAATTGTGTTAGACCCATTTGCCGGCAGCGGGACAACTTTGGTTGCCGCAAAAAAATTAGGGAGAAAATTTATTGGTATTGATATTAATGAGGAATATATTGAAATAGCTAAAGAAAGAATTAAAAATACAGGCAAAAATTATTCGGTTACGGAAAAATTAAATTCAGCAATTCAGATGCAGATTTTTGAGTCAAAAGTGGAATATAAAAGAAAACATCTGAAAAAATTACAACGGACATGAATGAGATTCTGATATAAAAAAATCAATAGAAATAGAAAGGACGCTATATGATAGTGAGTTTATCAATACAAATATTGTATCTGCTAATAGGCTCTGACTTCCGGAAAGGATTACAATAATGCTCAAATTTATCTTAGAAAAAGGTAAATACATAATTTTGCTGGCGGTTGTCTCTACATTCCTCGCATCTGCGGCTACCTTTGTCTGGGGGACAACGAGGATGATTACCAATGTGGTAAGTCTAATCGCAGGATTGATTACCCATGAAGGAGGGCACTCAGGTGTTCAGATGATTGCTTCCCTGGATTCTCTCCTTCTTGCCATTGTCCTCTACATATTCTCCATTGCCATCTACGAGCTATTCTTCGGAGAAATCAATGTCCCTGAATGGCTCGTGATAAAAAACCTTGATGGATTAAAGGAGAAACTTGCAAATGTAATCATACTTATACTTGCAGTTACATTCCTTGAACATCTTGTGGAGTGGAAGGATGCAAAAGAGACATTGATGTTCGGCGTTTCAATTGCTGCTATCCTCATTGCACTTGTCTTCTATATGCAACATAAAAAGAATGAATAATGAAGGGGGGTGATTGTGTGTTTGAATTATTAAAAAAGGCTGTAGCTTTAGGTTTGGGGGCAATAGACCTGTCCGAGAGTAAGATACGGGAACTGGTTGATGATTTGGTAAAAAGGGGTGAGATTAAAAAGAGCGAGGGGGCTAAACTTATTGATGAGATATTAAAAAAGGCAGGGAAATCTCGAACTGAGATAGAGAAAAAAGTACAGGAGGGGATAAGGGGAGCCCTTCAGAAGGTAGACCTTGTTCAAAAGAAAGACCTTAATGCTGCAGTGAAGAACTTAGAGAAGAAGATTGAGCAGTTAAAGAAAAAGGTTGAAAAAGAATAATTATGGTATTTCCCAGAGCAAAAAGGACATATCAGAACATCCAACGTTTGAGGAATATAGCCAATGTCCTAATCAAGCATGGATTCGGGTCTTTAGTTGACCAGTTGAACCTCCAGCATTACATATCCCTCGGAAAGAGAATTGTAACCTTTAAGAAATATGAATTAGAAAAAGAGGTTCATACACTGCCCGAAAGACTCCGCCTTGCCTTTGAAGAATTGGGACCAACATTTATAAAACTTGGGCAGGTCTTATCTTCAAGACCTGACTTAGTCCCTCAGGACATTGCCGATGAATTCAAGAAATTTCAGGATAAAGTCCCCCCATTTTCTGCATCAGAGGCAAAGAGACATGTAGAAAAGGAACTTCGTATCCCTATAAATGAGATATTTTCTTCCTTTGATGATACTCCGACAGCGGCCGCATCAATTGCACAGGTTCATAATGCCACACTCCTCACCGGAGAAAAAGTAATTGTAAAAGTTCAGCGTCCCGGCTTGAGACAGATTCTGGAATCCGATATAAGCATACTCTTCTATCTTGCAAATCTCGTTGAAAGATATCTCCCCCATGGCAAGCTTTACAATCCCACAGGGGTAGTTGAGGAATTTTCAAGGACAGTCAGAAGGGAACTTAACTTTAACCTTGAGGGGAGTAACGCAACAAAATTCAAAAGATATTTTGAGGGTGATAATACGGTCTATATACCCATGGTCTTCTGGAGTTATACCACCAATGATATTTTAACTATGGAGAGGATAGATGGAATTCCAATCCATGAGATAAAAAAGATAGAAGAGGCAGGTTATGACAAAAAGCTGATTGCAAAAAATGGTGTCAACGCATTTTTAAAACAGATACTTGAATTTGGTCTGTTTCACGCCGACCCCCATCCCGGAAATTTTTTAATAATGGAGGGGGGTAGAATAGGGATTGTAGATTTTGGCATAGTCGGTAATATTGATGATGATATGGCGGAGAGCCTTGCAAATACATTCCTTTCTATTATTGAACTTGATTATGACAGGCTTATTCATGAATATATCAGGCTTGGATTTCTAACCGAGGATGTGGACATAAAGGCATTTAAAAATGACCTGCGTGACCTGATGGACCCCTATTATGGCAAGGCATTAAAACAGATTCAGGCAGGAAAAGTTATGAGTGACATATTTCAAATAGCAGTTCACTATAAGGCGAGGGTTCCAAATGACCTCATCCTCCTCGGCAAGACCCTTCTCACAATTGAGGGGCTTGCAAGGGCACTTGACCCTGATATTATGATTCTTGAGGAGGCGAAACCGTTTGCGACTGAGTTGATAAAAAAGAGGCTGAGTCCAACATATCAGATGACAAAGGCTTACAGGACATTAAGTGATTTAGGCGAAATTGTTAAAGAAATACCCGGGCAATTCAGCTATGTCTTGAAAAAGGTCATGAAGGATAAACTTAAGATTGAGTTTGTCCACAGTGGACTTGACAGGTTTATAAGGGATATGGACAAATCAAGCAACCGCCTTGCCTTTGCCCTCATTATATCTGCTATTGTAGTCGGTTCATCAGTAATAATGCTCTCAGGCAAGGAGCCTCTCCTGTTAGGTTTTCCCATGCTCGGTGTAATAGGCTATATTATAGCCCTTTTTTTAGGATTGTGGCTTGCAATATCAATTCTTAGGTCAGGGAGATTGTAAGGCTCAGCCGAATGCCTTTATTCCAAGTGTGTGATAACCTATTATTAGTTTCTGTATCTCCGATGTCCCTTCATAAATAGTAGCCACCTTTGCATCCCTTAAATATCTCTCCACAGGATACTCGTTGGAGCAACCATAGGCACCAAATATCTGTATCGCATCTGTAGCAGCCCTTACCGCAGACTCACTTGCAAAATATTTTGCAATTGATGTCTCAAAAGTATTTTTTATTCCCTTATTTTTCAAACCCCCTGCCCTGTATACGAGTAGTCTTGAGGCATCACAATCTACCACCATCCTCGCTATCTTTTCCTGTATCAACTGGAAGCTACCTATTGGCTTTCCAAATTGATGTCTCTCTTTTGCATATTTCACACACGCATCTATACAACCCTGAATAATCCCGACACATCCGGAGGCAACACCATATCTGCCATTATCAAGGGCACTCATTGCTACCTTAAAACCATCTCCTACCTTACCAAGCAGGGCATCCTTTGGAATCATGCAGTCTTCAAAGATAAGCTCGGCAGTATTGGATGCCCTTAAGCCAAGTTTCCCCTTTATCTCCTTCGTTGTAAATCCATGTGTCCCCTTTTCCACAATGAAGGCAGCAATTCCCTCATGCTTTTTACTTTTGTCAGTCTGTGCAAAGACAATTGAAATATCAGCTATACCACCATTACTTATCCATGTCTTTGTCCCGTTAAGCACCCATCCCTTGTCAGTAAAAGCCGCGGTCATTGACAGATTAGAAGCATCACTCCCCGCCCCTGGCTCTGTTAAAGCAAAACAGCCGAGTATTTCACCTTTACATAACCGAGGGAGATATTTCTCCTTTTGTTCCTCACTCCCCCAGTTCAGAATAGCAAGCCCTACCAGATGAACCTGAACAGAAAGAGTCGTCCTTATTGATGAATCCGCCCTCCCTATCTCTTCAAATATTATGGCATCACTTATAAAATCAAGCCCTGCACCACCATATTTTTCCGGAATGAGTGCGCCAAGAAAACCAAGTGGTGCCATCTTTTTTATTATTTCAAGGGGGAAATGCTCTTTTACATCATTCTCCCTCGCAACAGGGACAATCTCCTCCTCTGCAAATTTTCTAACCATCTCCTTTACCATCTTCTGTTCGTAAGTCAAGTTAAAGTCCATATTTATAAAACCCCCTTCCTGTCTTCTTCCCCAACTGCCCAGAATCTATATATCTTTTAAGTAGTGGGCATGGGCGGTGTTTTGGGTCTCCTGTCTTCCGATAAATACTTTCCATAATAGAGAGGACTGTATCAAGTCCAATTAAATCTGCAAGAGATAGGGGACCCATCGGCAGATTTGCACCAAGTGTCATTGCCTTGTCAATATCTTCAGCAGAGGCAACACCTTCCATTAGTGCAAAGACTGCCTCGTTTATCATAGGCATGAGGACTCTATTCACAATAAAGCCGGGAGAGTCTTTTGATTCCACGGGTATCTTGCCAATCTTTTCAGTAAGATTTTTTACTGTTTCAAAAGTTTCATCCGATGTATTAATCCCCCTTATTACTTCCACAAGTTCCATCACAGGTGCAGGGTTCATGAAGTGCATCCCAATAACCTTATCCCGTCTCTTTGTTGCAGAGGCAATTTTGCTGATGGGTATGGAAGATGTGTTTGTAGAAAGGATGATATTCTTCGGACAGATTTTATCAAGCCTCTTAAAAATATCTAATTTTAATTCCGCTATCTCAGGCACAGCCTCAATGATAAAATCTACCTTTGCCATATCCTCAAGTTCTGTAGTTGTGCGAATTCTCGCCCTTATCTTCTCTTTTTCTTCAGGTGTTATTTTCCCCTTTTCAAGTGCCTTTGCAAGTCCCTTTTTTATATTCTCCACACCCTTCTGGATAATTTCATCCTTTACATCCATCAGGATTACATCAAACCCTGATGCTGCCATCACCTGTGCAATCCCCGACCCCATCCTCCCCGCACCAATAATACCGATTGTTTTAATTTCCATATAAAAAACCTGCCACAGAGTTCACAGAGTACACAGAGAAAAAATAATAAATTAAATTTGGACACAGATAAATACAGAAATGTCATTCCGAGCGAAGCGAGGAATCTCCGAGTTTGAGATTCTTCGGGCTTTGCCCTCAGAATGACAGCATTGCTGTCATCTGTCAAAATCTGTGTCCTATTTGATTTGTTTTCTTTATGCCCTCTGCTGTTAATAAAGTATATTGGAGTTACTTTACATAATCAATACCTTATTCAATAATCCCCTCTCCCTTGCCCCTTCCTTCTAATTCCTCCCCCCTTGCGGGGGAGGAGAAAGGTGGGGGGGTATTAACAAGAGTTAAAGATAGTGAATTACCATTCTCTATCTTTATTTTTTAATGTATAAATTGCAATGTATAAATTGCAATTGACAGCAATTTTTCGTAAGCCTATAATTGGCACAATAAAGAGTCCTTTGGGCAGCTTAAATCTAAAGAAGGAGGAAGGGGTGAGAGATGACAAAAATTATCAGTAGAGATGGTTTATCTGGCAATTCAGCCAAAGGTGGGATAAACGAAATACTTCGCATATCACCCAAAAATTATAGGTATATCCAACCTGTTCGGATAAAAGCATATTATCTGCTTATTGTGGGTAGAATCTATGAGAGAAGTATAAAAATATAAAAGCAACCACAGATGAACACAGATAGAAAAAAATTTACCGCTTTTATCTGCGTAAA
>MHDI01000052.1:15151-16110 GCA_001804915.1 Nitrospinae bacterium RIFCSPHIGHO2_02_FULL_39_82
TCTGCGGTTTCATTAATTTTCTGTTCTTTTCCTATTTATTCGGGTTAGGAGATAAATGCTATGGAGTCTTTAATTGAAATCCTAGGAAATGAAGAATTCAGAGAAAATTATAGCGAATTATTAGATTTGATCGACAGCGAACATGTTCACTGCCTTAACAATGGTGATTTTTTAGGTGCTGGAGAATGGTTAGCGTGTAAATTCAGTTTATTAAAAGATAAAGAGGAAATAGAGGAAGTCTTTAGCAAAGTCATAGCTTTTTGGGCATCTCCCCTTGAACTTAAAATACACCCCTCATGTATAGATGATTTAATTTCAAAATACGATGAATTCGTGCCAGAAGAATTGGCTGTTTCTCTTGTTGCTACGGTCTTACGTTTAAAAAAGACTGATCATTTGATACCTTCAAATGTGAAAGATTTAGCATTTCGATTATACAAGCACTTATCTGAACTTTTTGGGATAGAGACTCGTCGTCCTGAAGATATTTATAAAACTGCCGCATCTAAATTAGAAACTGTTCGAATAGAATTATTATCAGCAGTTGATATGTTTATTAATACCAATTGTTTAACAGCAAAAGTGGCATCTATAGAATTAGTAAAAAAGGCACATCAGTTTAAAAGATGGGCATTAGCTGAAGAAAAAACTATACTTAGCGAACTTGATGTACTTCTGGGGCCATCATTTCGTAAGTTCTGTGAAAGTTGTGAAAGGCATGATACAAGTGGCATCATCAAAAGAGCTCATAGTCTTAGAGAGCAATCGCATCGCTCTTACTCATCTCCTGGAGCACGCATTAACAGTTTGCTTTGGCATTCAGTTATTGGTAAAACAGCAAATCATATATTAAAATTAATAAATGAAGGTACTCATCAAACTGAGAAGTCAAGTATCCCTTCACTGAAGCTTGCAACTACATTATTCAAACTGGACATCTCTCAACCAAATAAAGAATT
>MHDI01000053.1 GCA_001804915.1 Nitrospinae bacterium RIFCSPHIGHO2_02_FULL_39_82
AATAGATTACCACACTGCATTACTCAAAAGGGCAACATATGAAATACCTGAAGTAAGACCTCCGATTATTTCTGAGGAAACCTTTAACTTACTCAATATATTGAGGGGATATAGACATAAACTTAGAAGGACATACACCTATTTAATATCCCCACCTAAGGTTATAGACCTTACAGAAATGGCAGTAAAATCATGGGAGTTTTTAAATAAAGATTGGGAGTCTTTTAAGAAATATCTTTTAGAGATAAAATAGGGGTCTTTCTTAAATCCTGCCATATTTGTCAGTTACAATTATGTTAGATAATCAGATGACGTGGTATATGATAGTCCTGAGTGCCTTGTTGGTGAACAATATTGTCTTGATAAGATTCCTCGCCTTATGTTCATTTTTCGGTGTATCAAACAGAATTGAGGTGTCTTTAAGCATGGGAATGGCTGTTACATTTGTATTGGCACTGGCATCTGCTGCATCTTGGATTATTTGGTATTTTCTCTTACTGCCTCTGAATATTGAATATTTAAGGACAGCATCTTTCATCCTCGTTATAGCAGCACTTGTCCAGCTTGTGGAAATGTATATAAAAAAGACTGCACCATCATTATATAATGCCCTTGGCATATATTTGCCATTGATAACAACAAACTGTGCGGTCTTAGGCATTGCATTACTCATAATTGATTATAGGCTTGGATTTTTAAATTCTATAATTTATTCTATAAGCGTGGCAGGTGGTTATACACTCTCAATTATCCTTTTTGCAGGGATAAGGGAGAGGATAGAGATGGCACCTATTCCTGATATTTTAAAGGGCGCTCCCATTATATTTATTACAGCAGGAATAATGTCTCTGGCATTCTTGGGCTTTGCCCATCTGTTTGGGTTGTAATTATACCTAAATCCTGCTTTAGCGGGATTTGGGTACTTACCAATCATTGGCAAGGAAAGGATATTATGAAAAATATAGTAATATTGCTTTTTATAATATTTTTCTTCCTTGGATGCGGGGGAGGAATTAAACTTATCAAGACAGACTTATTAAAATCTGAAAAGGTTTATCTCATAAAAAAAAAGGTTACGACAAAGGAGGAGATAATAAAGATTTTTGGAGAGCCGTTAAATATATTAAATGCAGATGAGAGGGAGCAGTTTTTCTATAAAGATGAGAATCTTAAATCTTTATGGATTGAGTTTGATAAGGATGGGAAGGTTTATGACTATGTATATTCAAAAAAATAATTCGCCACGGGTTTTAACTATAATATCTAACAGGAAATCCTATACAAATGACTGTGAGGCTACAGAGGAAGTCAGAATGAGAAAGATAAGGATTGCTATCCCCGTTATAATTGCCAGCAAAAGGATATTACCAATAAATTCTATAGTGCTGTAGTTAAAAGGATGAAAATACATTTTTCTAATCATAAATCCACCTTCTCTCTCTATAAATTAAAAACCGGGCAGACAAATATATTAATTCTCTTCCATGCTGCATAGTTTCACCTTTCCAATTTGTTACGATAATAATATAAGTCTAAATATTATAATTGTCAATACATACCCTTCAATCAGCCTGTCTTCTTAAAAATGCGGGAATATCCAAGTCCATCTCACCAGAAAATAGCGGTCCCATTCTGTCTGTTGCCGGTTCACTCCCATTCAGTTTTTTATGCCTCATATGTGAAGAGACAGACATATCCACTAGTATCTTACCTCCACCAGCCACTGCCCTTAGTTTATGAATCTTCTGTTTCTGCTCCTGCTCCTCTTCTTTTTTCTCCTGATAAGGCTGACCAAAGCCAGTTGCTATTACTGTAATCCTCATCTCATCACTTATGCTCTCATCAATCCCGGCACCCCATATGATATTTGCATCCTCGTGAGCCATTTTCTGAATAATAGCAGATGCCTCTGTTGCGTCATGAATTGTAAGGTCAGGACCACCAATAATATTTATCAATACACCCCTCGCCCCGTCTATGGAAGATTCTTCAAGGAGCGGACTGGAAACAGCATTCTGCGCAGCCTCAATTGCCTTATTTTCTCCTTTACCAACACCTGCCCCCATGAGTGCCTGCCCCATACCTGTCATGATTGCCTTTACATCGGCAAAATCGAGATTTACAAGACATGGAACTGTAATCAACTCGGATATACCTTTTACCGATTGTCTTAATACATCATCAGCCACTCTGAAGGCATCTCTTAAGGTGGTCTGCTTCGAGACTACACTCAACAATCTGTCATTGGGTATTACAATAAGTGTATCCACAGACTCTCTAAGCTCTTTTAATCCTGTATCTGCCTGTGCCGTACGCCTTTTACCTTCAAAGCTAAATGGTTTTGTAACCACTGCTACAGTCAATGCACCTTTTTCCTTAGCAATCTTTGCTATCACCGGCGCTGCACCTGTTCCTGTTCCCCCACCCATTCCTGCGGTTATAAAAACCATGTCTGTGCCTTCCAGCAAATCTGCAATCTGATTTGCACTCTCTATAGCTGCCTTTTTACCAACTTCCGGATTACCACCTGCACCGAGACCCTTTGTCAGTTCAGTCCCTATCTGAAGTTTTGTTGACACACGGGAACTCTTCAATACCTGTGCATCCGTATTTATAGTTATAAATTCCACCCCCTCTAATTGTGAAGACACCATTGTACTGACTGCATTACCTCCTCCACCACCTACCCCTATTACTTTAAGTTTTGCTGAATTATTGAATTCTTCAGATAATTCAAATGTCATTTTATTGCCCTCCCATCTTGCAATTAACTTACAACTTACAACCTACAATTTACAACAATTGCAGTTGTAAGTTGTTAGTGGTTAGTTGATTAGTAGATTAAAAAAAGTCCTCCACCCACTCTTTCATACGATTAAATATTTTGTCAAAAAGATTTTTATCTGTCAGTTTTGGCTTTTTCCCGAATTGCTGAGCCTTTAAGCCAAAAAGGACAAGTCCTACACTGGTGGCATACATGGGGTTGTTTACAACATCTACCAATCCACCTATCCCCTTCGGGAAACCCCTCCTTACCGGCAACTTGAATATCTTTTCTGCCAGTTCAGGCATGCCCGACATAATAGCAGACCCTCCGGTCAACACTATCCCTGATGCAATCAGTTCAGAATAACCGCTTATATCTATCTCTCTTTTTATGAGATTAAACATCTCCTCCAGCCTGGGTTCAATTATCTCGCATAATATCTGACGGGAAAGCACCCTCGGGTCCCTTCCACCTGTGCTTGGAACTTCAATAGTATCATCTTTCTTTACCATGGAGGTCATGGCACAGCCATAAGTCTTTTTTACTTTTTCAGCCTCTACCTGCGGAGTTCGGAGTCCTATGGCAATATCATTGGTAATATGATTTCCACCTATAGCAAGAACAGATGTATGTTTTATGCTTTCCTCAAAAAATATAGCTAAATCCGATGTCCCCCCGCCTATATCCACCATTGCAACACCAAGTTCTTTCTCATCTCTGTCAAGCACTGCATCACTAGATGCTATCTGCTCAAGTACTATATCCTTCACCTCAAGCCCAGCCTTATTAACGCTCCTTATAATGTTCTGGGCAGATGTTACAGCACCTGTGACAATATGCACCTTTGCCTCAAGCCTTATACCGGTCATACCGAGAGGTTCTTTTATTCCCTCCTGACCATCAAGTATAAATTCCTGCGGAATTATGTGGATTACCTCTCTATCCGGTGGTATTGCAACTGCCTGGGCTGCATCAAGAACTCTGTCAATATCAGGCTGATTAACCTCTTTATTCTTTACCGCTATTATACCATGACTGTTAAATCCCTTGATATGTCCCCCTGCTATCCCCACATAGACAGAATCAACCTCACAACCCGCCATAAGCTCTGCCTCTTCCACTGCCCCTTTTATTGATTCAACTGTACTCTCAATATTAACAACTACCCCTTTTCTCAGACCCCTCGATGGATGGGACCCTATCCCAATTATATCTATCTCCTTTTCACCCTTTGCCTCACTGATTATACAGCATATTTTTGTAGTTCCAATATCAAGCCCTGCAATTATACTCTCACCTTTAGACACCTTATCACCTCCTTTCTAAATTGACGAATTATGATTGACAAACAGAAGTCTTCAATCTTCAATCCTTATATTTAACAATCACTTTATCCTTATAGGATAAGTCCAAATATTCAAATTCCTTCTGACCATAATCATCACTCTCATTGTTCAGCAGATTCATAACAATATTGAGATAGCGAATTTTTTTAATCATATCTTCATTATTTATAATAATATATTCATCTTTTTTATCCCTTAAGTAGAGTTTTACCCTGTCATGATTTATAGGTTCAATCATAGATATTTTTTCTTTAAGAGGTAAATCCTTCAGTGAAGATTTAATCTCGTATATTCCCTTCATGATATCTATACCTCTGAATACCCCTTCTGAACTAACCCTGTCACCAGCCTTATATCTTAAAGCCCCTGTATCAATAATCATGGGTAATTCCCTTGCTTCCCCTTCCATTAATTCTGCTAACACTACACCCTCATCATCCATAAGGTAAAACCCATTGGATTTGAGAATCGCAACCGGGACCCGTTCATTTATCTTTATACTAAATTTATCAGGTAATTCTTTTCTCACGCTCACATCTTTTATCCAGAAATTATCTTTCAGACATTTATAAATATCGTTTGTCTTTACAGAAAATATACTCTGCCCTACGTTTATACCAGACAGTGATAAAATATCTTCCCTTTTAAGATTTACATTCCCAACAATAGATATATCTGAAATATTAAAATAAGGAGAAGATACAATATATCTGTAACCTTTATAACTTCCTGTTACTATACCTAAAAAGAACAATCCAGATAAAATCAATTTAATAGTTATAAATATGGTAGACTTTATTTGCTGTATCTTCCTCTGTCTGGAGAGAAGATTACCTACATATCCTCCCCTATATGGTCTGGTTTTTATTGCTGTTGAAGTTTTCATATAATCCAAATCAGTTCCGAGTAAAGAGTTCAGAGTTTTGAAACGAATGTAATTTCTCCGAACTTAAAACTCCGAACTCATAACTTCTTTTTATTGTCAGTTCCAGTATCTTTATTACAACATCTTTAAACCCTATACCTGCCGCCTTGGCAGCAAGAGGGATCAGAGAGGTTTCAGTCATACCAGGTATTGTGTTTATCTCAAGCACAAATATATTCTGTGCTGAATCCATTATTATATCTGTCCTTGTAACCCCGCTGCACCTTATAACCTTATGACATTTAAGTGCAACTTCCTGACACTCTTTCTGTTTTTCTTTTTTTATTCTTGCCGGCACAAAATATTCTGTTAAACCCTGGGTATATTTTGACTCATAATCATAGAACCCCTTTGTCGGGCAAATCTCAATCACTGGCAGTGCCATGCCTCCCAACACGCCGGCTGTCAGAAGTATTCCTTCTACAAACTTTTCTACCAATACGGAATCATCATATTTAAATGCCCCCAGTATTGCTGTATCAAGCATAACAGCTTTATTTACAATGCTGATGCCGATAGTAGACCCACAACTAACCGGTTTAATAACAAGGGGAAGGTCAAGCATAACTTTATAACCTGTCTTATAATCTTTTTTGCTTATAACTTCATAAGATGGTGTCAAAATTTGATGCCTTTCAAAAATCTCCTTTGCAACAACCTTATTAATAGAGAGGGCACTCCCTAAAACCCCGGAACCTGTATAAGGAATTCCCATAAACTCAAGTAACCCCTGTATGGTTCCATCCTCTCCATATTTGCCATGAAGGGCAATGAATGCTATGTCTATCTTTTCTTTTTCCAATCTTTTAGCGATATCCCTGCCCACATCAATAGATACTACATTATATCTGTTATCTTTCAGGGTATTGTAAATTGCTGTCCCGGTTTTTAAGGATATTTCTCTTTCAGGAGACATACCACCCATAAGAACACCAATCTTTTTATCACGCAATTTCATATCAACCATACTTTCAAACAAGAGAACTGTGATTCGCTATTCACTATTTTCTAATCTTCTCCTACAATCCTAATCTCCTCCTCCAGCAATACACCTGTTCTGACAAATACCTTTTCTTTTACAATCTCAATGAGTTTCAGTACATCCCCTGCAGTAGCCATGTCCCTGTTAACAATAAAATTAGCATGCTTATGTGATACTATTGCATCACCTACTCCAAAACCCTTAAGTCCTGCTGATTCTATAAGCCTGGCGGCAAAATCTCCTGATGGATTTTTAAATACCGACCCGGCGCTATATGAAGACAGGGGCTGTTTCAATTTTCTATTCTTCACAAGTAATTCCATTTTTTTCTTTATATCTTTACCCTTCCCATTTTTTAAAAGAATACTTGTCTCAAGGATTATGGAATTAGCAGGAAATTCTGAATGCCTGTATGAAAACCCAATATCTTTCTTTTGAATGGTCTTTGTCTCTCCATCTGCTGTTATAATTTTTACCCCTTGAACAACATCCTTTATCTCACCATCTTTTGTCCCTGCATTCATTATCAATGCGCCACCTACAGAACCCGGTATTCCTGCTGCAAATTCCATCCCTGATAATTTATTTTTTAATGCAAAGCCAACCAGCTTCTGTAGCCCTGCCCCTCCCCCTGCTATAACAGTTCGGCGTTTGGAGTTCGGAGTTTGGTGTATTTTTTCATCAAGTCTCATATCTCTAAAACCTTTATTAAGATTTATAACTACTCCCCTTATACCTCCATCTCTGACGAGGAGATTTGTTCCAAAACCAAGAATAAAGACGGGGATTCCCCCCCTCCTGCAAAGATAAAGAATCTTTTTTAAATCTTCTGCATTCTCCGGGAATATCAATAAATCAGCAGTTCCCCCGATACGAAAGGATGTATAATTTCGCATCGGCTCATCAAATCTCTTTTTACCTCCTATTTCCTCAAAAATAATTCTTAATTCTTCAATTTTCACTATTAAGGATACCGTAAAAACTTTTTATTGCGGTCTCATTATTCTTCATTCTTCATTTTAAGGAACTCCTCCCCTACCTTCCATATATCCCCTGCCCCGAGGGTAATTACCATATCTCCCTGTCCTGCCTTTTTTGCTATGTATTCTACAATCTCCTCCTTGTTTTCTATAAAAACTACTTCTCTGTGTCCATGCCCTTTAACTCCCTCATAAACAAGATGCCCGTTTATCCCGTCAATGGGTTTTTCGCCAGCCGGATATATACCTGTAATGATAAGGGAATCTGAATCATAAAAGGCGGTATAAAATTCCTTGAGCAGGTCCCTCGTCCTTGTATAGCGATGCGGCTGAAATACTGTTATGACTCTCTTGTTTTTCCACCCTTCCTTTGCAGCCCTCAAAGTTGCCTTTATCTCTGCTGGATGATGACCATAATCATCTACCACCATTATTCCATCCACCTCACCCTTTATCTGAAATCTCCTCTGAACACCACTGAATTCTTCCAACCCCCTTTTTATAGATTCAAAATTCATCTCCAGTTCGATACCAACCGCTATAGCTGAAAGGGAATTCTGCACATTATGTATTCCCGGAAGATTTAATTTTATTTCACCCAATCGTCTCTGGCCCTTGAAGGCAGTAAATTTTGCTATCCTGTCTAAAAATGTTATATCCCTCGCTGTATATTCTGCCTGTCCTGTAAGACCATAGGTAATAAATTTCTTTTCTACCTGTGGAATAATTGACTGTATATGCTCCTGATCCAGACATAAGATAGAGGAACCATAAAACGGAACTTTATTAATAAATCTTAAAAATGCCCTTTTAACTTCTGATATATCACCATAATAGTCAAGGTGTTCTGCATCTATTGTTGTAACCACTGCAATTGTAGGTGTAAGTTTTAAAAAGGAGCCATCGCTCTCGTCTGCCTCCGCTACAAGAAAATCTCCCTGCCCTAATTTTGCACCACTACCCATACTGTTGACCCTCCCGCCTATAACCACAGTAGGGTCGAGACCTCCTGAGAAGAGAACGGAGGCTATCATGGAAGTAGTAGTGGTTTTACCATGGGCACCTGCCACTGCTACACTATATTTTAATCTCATAAGTTCAGCCAGCATTTCAGCCCTCGGTATTACAGGTATTCGTTTCTCTTTTGCCGCCAATATTTCCTCATTATCAGCAGATACTGCTGATGAAATCACAACTACTTCAGCCCCATTAATATTGGAAGGTTTATGCCCTATAAATATATTGGCACCAAGATTCATGAGGTGTCTTACTGTCTCAGATTGAGAAATATCAGAACCACTTACCCTGTATCCGAGATTCAGAACCACTTCAGCTATGCCACTCATCCCAGCCCCACCTATACCAACAAAATGTATGTGTCTTGTCTTTCTGAACATATATCTAAATTATTTTATAGCATTGCTCCACTATCTCCGATGCAGCTTCAGGTTTTCCCATCTTCCTGCTCCCCCTCTCTAAATTTGCCAATCTCTCCTTATCCTGCATAAGAGATAAAATCATATCTGCCAATAATTCACCATGAAGTTCTTTTTCCAATATCATCTCTGCTGCATTATGTTCTTTTAAGGCAAGGGCATTCATCTCCTGATGGTTGTTTACAGCAAACGGAAATGGAATCAATATAGCTGCCTTTCCACATGCGGTAATCTCTGATAGTGTGGTTGCCCCTGAACGACATATAAGCAGGTCTGCCCTTCTGTATACATCAGCCATGTCATAGATGAATGGAACTACCTCACCATTGAATTTATTCTCCTCATAAGCCTTTTTAACAAACTCAAAATCTTTTTCCCCTGTCTGATGGATGATAAAGAGAGAATCCCTGACCTTTGTAAGAGATTTGAGGCTATCTATCATAGCCAGATTTATTCTGTGTGCCCCCTGACTTCCACCGAAGACCAAAATAGTGAATTGACGATTGACGATTGATGATTGATTATTGACAATTCTGGATTTTAAATCTGCAATTTCCTTTCTTACCGGATTCCCAGTAAAATAGATTTTCCTCCCCATGAAGAATTTCTCGCTCCCCTCAAATGATGTAAATATCAAATCTGCAAACCTGCCGAGAACCCTGTTTGTAAGCCCGGGAAAGAGATTTTGCTCCTGTATAACAAGTTTTGTAGTGCGAGGCTTTAGCCTCGCTAAAAAAAGAGCAGCCATACCAACCGGCCCAAAAGCATAACCTCCCACCCCGATAACGATATCAGGTTTAAAACTATTTAAAATCATCATTGACTGAAAAGTGCCTGCAGGTGTTTTTGAAATAGATTTAATCTTTTTGAATACTCCCTTTCCTGTAAAACCTTCAGCATATATATACTTAATTTTAAATCCCTCTTTAGGAACAACCCTGCTTTCAATACCAATTTTTGTTCCAATAAACAGTATCTCAACCGAACTATCCCGCCTTTTTAATTCGTGTGCCAGTGCTATACCGGGGAAGAGATGCCCGCCGGTCCCGCCACCAGCAATTATAACCTTCATATAATTTTAGTCTAAAAGTTTAAGAGTCTAAGAGTTATCTTGCTTTTAGACTTTTAGCCTCTTAGACTAATTTCATGTGTGTTCCGATATATTCAATAACACCCCAATGCTTGCCATTGAAATTACAAGGGATGAGCCACCTACACTCATAAATGGCAGTGGTAATCCCTTTGTTGGTAAAAGTCCAGTAACCATCCCCATGTTAATCACCACCTGTATGCCAATAGTAAGAACAATTCCAAGTGACAGATATGTCCCAAACAGGTCAGGTGCCCTAAGAGATACTCTTATTCCTCTCAATATCAATACAAGAAAGAATATTATGACTGCTGATACACCTATAAAACCGAGTTCTTCCCCCAATGCCGAGAAGACAAAATCTGTATGAGATTCTGGCAGATAGAAAAGTTTCTGTTTCCCCTCGCCTAACCCAAGTCCAAAAAATCCACCCCTTCCCAGTGCTATAAAGGATTGAATTGTCTGGAAACCACTGCCCAGCGGGTCGCTCCATGGGTCAAGAAATGCCATAATCCTTTTCTTCCTATACCCAACATTAAATACCGCCATATAAAGGAAAGGAATCAACATTAAAATTGACGATAATAAAAATGAAAACTTTACACCAGAAACAAACATGAGTATAAAGGCAACGGAAAACATAACTAAAACATTACCCAGATCAGGCTGTATAAGAACGAGGATAAAAAATACAGCCAGTATAATCAAATTAGGGAGATAACCATAGACAAAATCCTTTATGTGTTCCTGCCTCTTTACTAACGAATAGGACAGAAATAGAACAATAGTAAATTTCAGCAACTCCACAGGTTGAAATGAAAAAACTCCAAAAGCAATCCATCTCCTCGCACCACCCACCTCTTTACCAAAATAGGGTATCAAAACTAATATCAATAAAATAAATGACAACGATAATAATGGATATGTAAATTTCATTATCTTTCTATAGTCTATCCTCATCATAGCTATCATTGAGATAAAACCAGGTATCAACCACAAAAGATGTCTCTTTAAAAAGAACTGAGGGTCTTTAAATTTTTCCATTGATATAACTGCACTGGTACTGTAAACCATAACAACACCTATCACGGTCATGATAATAGTACATATAAGAATTATAGGGTCAAAACTCCTTTTCTTTGGCATAAGTAAACAAGTTATTAAGTTATAAAGTTTGTAAAGTTTATAAGGTTAAAATATCTAATTAGTTTTTACTTTATGAGCTTTATAGACTTTCTACTATTTTCCTAAACTGCTCTCCCCTGTCTTCATAGTCTCTGAACATATCAAAACTGGCACAGGCAGGAGAGAGTAGCACTACGTCTCCCTTTTCAGCCTTATCAAATGCCTCATTTACAGCCTCCTCAAAACTCTCCGCATTTAATATATTTCTGAATCCATTCATAACTGATGCCATCTTTTTCTTTGCTTCACCTATCAGTATTAAAAATTTTACCCTATCTTCAATCAGAGGCTTTAAGGGCAAATAATCGCTCCCCTTATCTTTCCCGCCTGCTATTAATATAATGGGTTCATTAAAACTCTCAATGGATTTAATCGTGGCACCCACATTTGTCCCTTTTGAATCATTTATAAATTTGATACCTTCTATTTCCCTCACAAATTCCATTCTGTGTGGTATCCCGCTGAACTCCGATATTACCTCTCTCATTAACCGTGGAGGTATATCACAAATTCCACCCACAGCCACAGATGCCAGTGTATTTTCTATATTATGGACACCTATAATTTTTAAATCCTTCAGGGTACTAACTATCTCCTCTTTTCTATTCCTTCTAAAAATTATATTGTTTCCTCTTACAAATGCCCCGTTATCCACCTCTCTAATGCGGCTGAAAAATATCCTTTCCCCTTTTCCCTCATTGGATAATGCAGCAGTAATTTTATCGTCCATATTAAAAACTGTATAATCTCTTGTATTCTGGTTTATAAAAACTCTCTTTTTTAATGCTATATACTCGGTCATACTCTTATGTCTGTCCATGTGGTCAGGGGTGATATTTAATATTACGCTTATGTGTGGCTTAAAGGTCTCTATCCCTTCCATTTGAAATGTGCTTATCTCTGATAAGATAAGTTCACTGCTACTTCCATTCAGAACCTCTTCACACATTGGATTACCGATATTCCCGCCTACAAAAACATTCCTGTCATCTTTTTTAAGCATTTCCCCTATGAGGGTGGTTGTTGTGGTCTTTCCATTTGTTCCTGTTACGGCAATAAGTGGTGCTTTGATATACTTAAATGCAAGTTCCACTTCACTTATGATCCTTATACCATTTTCTCTTATTCTGTTTAAAAACGGGGAGTCCCATGGCACACCCGGGCTTATTACCACTAAATCAACATTTGCTATATCTACCCCATTATGACCTCCCAACTTAAGGTAAATCCCTTTAGTAAGTTTTCTGATATTTTCAGATAATTCACTTTCTCTTTTCTCATCGGTTATAGTTACCTTTGCCCCTAATTTACACAGCAGATTAGCAGCAGAGACACCTGACCTTGCAAGACCAACTACCAGAACATTTTTATTTCTGATTTCCATAAACTTTTAAGTTTTTTGCCACGCACTAACACAGACTTTTTATTCCAATCTTAAGTCTATAGTCTATTGTCTTATTTAGTCAGTGAAAGTCTGTGGCTTTCATCTCAGCTTCAATGTGCTTAATGAGAGCAGCGCCAGTATAATGGCAACAATCCAAAACCTTACAATTACTTTTGGTTCCTCCCACCCTGATTCTTCAAAATGGTGATGAAGGGGAGCCATTTTAAATATTCTCTTTCCTGTAAGTTTGAAGGATGCCACCTGAAGTATCACAGAGAGCGCCTCTGCAACAAATATCCCTCCTATTACCAGCAATATAAGTTCATGTTTTGTTATAATTGCCAGTGTGCCGAGCATACCACCGAGTGCAGTGGAACCAACATTCCCCATAAATACTTGTGCGGGGTAAGAGTTAAACCAAAGGAATCCAAGGCTCGCCCCCACTGCAGCACCACAGAATATGGTTAATTCCCCGGCCCCCTTTATATATTGTATATTCAGATAATTGGCAAAGTTAAAATGTCCTGATACATAGGTAATCACCATATATGATGTAGTTGCTATTATTATCGGTCCTATTGCAAGCCCATCCAGTCCATCGGTAAGATTAACCGCATTGGATGTGCCTACTATTACAAGAACTGCAAATAATATGTATAGACCATCGAGGTCTGGTTTTACATATTTTAAAAATGGCACACCGAGTTTTGTAAAAAAAAGGGAAAACTCTTTATCAAAATACAGCAAAAGGACGATAATCAGTGCTACGATTACCTGCATTGCAAATTTCTCTTTCCCTTTCAATCCATCCTTCCTGTTTTTCAATTTAAGATAATCATCA
Organism: Nitrospinae bacterium RIFCSPHIGHO2_02_FULL_39_82; assembly: GCA_001804915.1. Classification (GTDB taxonomy): domain Bacteria; phylum Nitrospinota; class Nitrospinia; order UBA9942; family UBA9942; genus PLOWO2-12-39-15. Next base: position 12,937 of record MHDI01000053.1, read on the forward strand.
GCAAAACCTATCAAACCAAAGGCGAGTGTCGAAAATATTAATAACCATACATACTTATTCGTCAGGTCTACCCATAGGAGGGTGGGAACAAAAAGGGCAAAGAGAATCATTATCCCTCCCATCGTGGGGGTCCCTGCCTTTAAAAGATGAGAACGTGGAATATCATCTCTTATACGTTCACCTATCTGTTTCTCCTGAAGTTTCTTTATAATCCATGGGCCAAATATAAAACTCAGAATAAGGGCAGTGAGTATCGCATAAGCAGTCCTGAATGTAATATACCTGAAGACATTAAATACCGCATATGTCTCGTGGAGAGGGAAGAAAAGATGATATAACATGATTTTATGATGCCTTCCTTAATTTAACAATTCTATCCACTAACTTTTCCATCCCCATTCCCCTCGAGCCTTTTATTAATAAACAATCACCCAAGTTCAATTCATCGTCGAGTATAAATGCTACCTCATCAAAATTCTCACAGCTATATACCTTATTTTTTGGCATACCACTTAAGATAGCCTCCTGAGAAATAAACTTTGATTCCCTGCCAAAAGTTATAAGATAATCAATGGATTCGGATGCCACGAGTCTTCCTATATATCTATGGGATTCTTCTGATACCTCACCCAGCTCGAGCATATCTCCGGCTATAAGAAATTTTTTCCCCGGAAAATCTGCAACAGAAAAAGTCTTTATAGCAGCCTCCATTGACGATGGATTTGCATTATAGGCATCATTTATAATTGTAATATCACCATCTATCATAAATCGTTCCATCCTCATAGGCAGAGGTCTGAAGGATTCAATCCCTCTACCTATGTCATTAATATCCATACCGAGACTTACTCCAATAGCAGCAGAAGAAAGGGCATTGTATATATTGTGATAACCTGGATAGGATAGATTGACCATTATCTCCTTTTCGCTAATTTTAAGAATAAACTGATATCCAAGGTCCTTCTTCCTCTTAAAATTTAAGGCTTTAACATCCGAAGGGGAGTTTATGCCAAAAGTTAATACCCTTCCCCTAAATTTATTTTTAAATCCTATAACCAGCGGGTCATCTGAGTTTAAAATTACAGTACCTTTTCCCTCTATTGTCATTATCAATTCACCTTTTGCATCTCTTATATCTTCTATTGAACCAAGGTGTTCCATATGTGCCTTCCCTACATTTGTAATCACCCCTATAGATGGTTCAGCTATCTGGCAAAGTTTTCTGATTTCACCCTTTTCACTCATTCCCATCTCAACTATTGCCACATCATGGCCCTCTTCCATTCTTAAAAGTGTCATAGGTAAACCAATCTGGTTGTTCAGATTTCCCTCATTCTTCAAAACTCTGAATCTAATGCCTGCTATAGAGGCTGCCATCTCCTTTGTTGTGCTTTTACCATTGCTGCCTGTTATGCCCACAACTGGAATAGTAAATTTTCTTCTGTAATAATTGGCAATATTATGTAGTGCCTTAAGGGTATCATCTACTGCAATTATGTGATAACGATTATTGTCCTTGTTAGCCCGAAAGAATGTTTTTTCCATTAAAGCTCTATCTGATACAATTGCACCGCTTCCCCCTTTCATCAATGACTGTGCAACAAAATTGTGACCATCAAAATTCTTACCTTTAATTGCTATAAAGAGTTCACCACTTCTAATCGTTCTTGAATCAATTGATATTGAAGGATAACCCAATGGTCCAGAACCCATTAATAATGTCCCATTTGTCGCCTTTAATATTTCTTCTATAGTAAATTGAATCATAAATATAAAAATGTGATATTAAATAATCAAAGACTAAAGATTTTCCGATTTTTTGACTCTTTTATTCTTTTATTTTTTCTTATTGCTTCTATCGCTACCTCTCTATCATCAAAGTGATTCTTTTTATCTCCAATTATCTGATAGTCTTCATGGCCTTTTCCTGCAATCACCACTATATCGCCATTAGATGCCTTTCTTATAGATAACTCTATTGCCTCTCTTCTATCAGGTATTTTTATATATCTCTCTTCATTGGCCCCCATCAATTTTACCCCTCTTTCAATCTCCTCTATTATCTCCAATGGTTCCTCGCTTCGTGGATTATCAGAGGTTATAATTACAAAATCACTGTATGCTATACCTACCCTGCCCATTAATGGACGCTTCCCTTTATCCCTGTCCCCTCCACATCCAAATACCAAAATAAGCTTGTTATGTGGTAATTCCCTTGCTGATTTAAGGACATTCTTTAATGCATCGTCTGTATGTGCATAATCCACCAATACAGTAAAATCCTGCCCTTCATCTATTTTTTCCAGTCTTCCAGGAATACCATTAGTTGACAATATTCCTTCTACAATACATTTTTCCGATAATTCCTCAAGTATAGCTGTAGCTATTGACGCAAGGATGTTGTATACATTGTGTCTTCCTATAAGTTTAGACCTTATGCCAAACTCACCAATTGGAGACTCAACTTTAAATTTTAATCCCTGCATTGAGATAACTATATCCCTTGCAATTACATCTGCTTTTTCTGTTATCCCATATGTTAATATTTTATCTGCCCCGATATCTCTTAGTAATCTCTTTCCGTAAATATCATCTATATTAATAACAGCCTTTTTCAATCCATATTCTCTGAACAGCTTTGCCTTGGCATCAAAATATTTCTCAAAGGTTATATGAAAATCGAGATGGTCCTGTGTAAGATTAGTAAATACACCTGTCTCAAATCTCACCCCATATACCCTATCCAGTTCAAGTGAATGGGAAGATACCTCCATAACACAATACTTAATCCCTCTGTCAACCATCTTTTTCAGAAGACATTGAAGATCAAGTGATTCGGGAGTTGTGTGAAGGGCCGGGATAATCTCCCCATCAAATCTGTAATTAATAGTCCCCACTATCCCTGTTTCGAAATCATTTTTTTTCAGGACCGAATCTATTAAATAGGATGTTGTGGTCTTGCCATTTGTTCCTGTAATACCTATAACTGCCATATTTTTTGATGGATGCCCATAAAATGTATCAGAGATAATGGCAAGTGTCTTTCTTGAATCATGAACACCTATATATGTTGCATCTATACCATTAAATCCATTAAGTTCTTTAAATCTTTCAGCCTGCAAAACAATTCCTTTTGCGCCACTCTTTATTGCCTTCTCTAAAAAATTGTGTCCATCAGACTTTAGTCCTTTTACTGCCACAAAGAGAGAGTCATACCCTAATCTCCTTGAATCGTAATGTATAGAAGAGACATCTCTATCCATATCGCCCTTTATATTTATTATATTTACACTATTTAAAATTTCTCTAATCTTCATAAATAATTCTTTGCTCTTAACTCTCTATTTTTAACTGTATATATTCCCTCATTTTCTGATGGAACCTTTAAATATCGGAGTGATTGCCTTGCTATCTCTTTAAATACTGGTGCAGCTACTTCCCCCCCCCACGCAACCCCTTCCGGTTCATCAATACCAACCATAATAACTAACCTCGGTTTTTTTGATGGAACATAGCCTACAAAGGAGGACATATATTTATCTTCTGAATATCCCTTTTTCCCCTCATCTGCCTTCTGGGCAGTGCTTGTCTTGCCTGCAACAGTATATCCCTCGATTGCCGCCTTCTGCCCTGTACCAGACATAACAACATATTCTAAAATTTCTGTAATTTCTTTGCATGTCTTTTCTGAGACAACCCTTCTAATCACCTCAGGCTTGAATTCCTCTAAAACCATTCCATCTTTCTCAACTGACTTTACGATACGAGGTCTCATCAGAAGTCCACCATTAGCTATTGCAGAAACCGCTGTTACTATCTGAAGATGGGTAACGGAAATCTCCTGCCCGAACGATATGGAGGCTAAAGATATACCGGACCACTCTTTTATATCTCTTAACTTTCCTGTTGATTCACCTGGTAAATTTATGCCTGTCTTTGAACCCATTCCAAACTTAAGCATATAATCATAAAATCTTTTTGCACCAAGATTCTGAGCAAGCTTTACTGCACCTATATTGGATGACTTCCCTATAATTTCTTTTAATGTAAGCCAGTTGTATTTATGACCCTTTGCTTCATGAATAACTATCTCTCCTATTTTCAATTCACCATTTTCACAGAAAAAAATATCATCCTTGCCCGCCATTTTTTCTTCAAGAACAGCCGCACTTAATATCAGCTTAAATATTGACCCAGGTTCAAAGTTGTCACTTATAATCTGATTCCGCCAATCCTTCTCTCTATATTGGGCAAAGCTATTAGGGTTGAATTGTGGCTGGTTAGCCATTGCCAGCATCTCGCCTGTAAAAGGGTCCATAACTATTGCCGTACCTCCTTTTGCTTTATACTTTGTCACCTGTGCAGCAAGCTCTTTCTCGGCAATATATTGAATTACCTCATCAATCGTCAGTCTCAGGTCATAACCCTTTTCCGTGATACCACCATATTCCTTTGAAAAATTCACACCTCTTCCCAATGCATCCTTCTCTATAACTATCCGTTCTGATTTGCCTTTGAGATAATCGTCACCAAAATACTCTACCCCAGATAATCCATGATTATCCATACCGACAAAACCAATCATTCTGGCAGCAAGTCCTCTCTTTGGATAAAATCTTCTTCCTTCCTTTAGAAATCTTATACCTTTAAGATTTAGTGATTCCACTGCCTCTGCCTCATCTGGTGTCACTTTTCTCTTAATCCATACAAATCCCTTCTCGTGTTCAAGCTCTCTATACAATTTTATTTTATCAAGCTGAAGGACAGATGAAATAGCGCCTGCTGTTTTAAGAGGGTTTTCTATCTCTAATGGATTTGCATAAATAGAATCGGCCTCAATACTAATTGCCAGGTCTCTTCCCTCCTTATCATATATTGCCCCCCTTTGTGGTGTAGAATAAAATGCTTTGAAGTATTGTTTATTTGAAAGATTTAATAACCTTTCATGTTGAGTGATCTGGACATTATAGAGCCTTTTCCATATAGCACCAAAACAAATCAAAAATAGTGTCAATACAAGATAAATTTTAATTTTAGTTTTCTTTTCGAGATTTTCTGAAAGCATAAATCTATTCAATCTTAACTAAAATCACCTGTTTCTCATCAGGAAATACTAATCCCAACTGGGATTTTGCCACATCTTCTACTCTTTCTAAAGACTTTAAACTCGCAAGCTCAATTTTAAGGAGATTATTATTTTGAATTAATTTCGCCCTTTCTTTAAGTAATTTTTCAAATTTATAATTTATATTTAATATATTAAAATAGGGCCATATATAAAATAAAATCCCTACGATAAAAAGAAATATACTTATAGAATATGATAAAAATTCTTTAGGATTAATCCTCTTTCTTTCCCTGTTAAATGTATACATATAAGGATTGAAAATTTACGAATTAAATAAACTCATTATCTCTATCTTCATTTGTCAATCGTCAATTTTAAATCTTCTCTGCTCCCCTCAATTTGGCACTCCTTGCCCTCGGATTTTTTTTAATCTCATCTTCGGAAGGGGCAATATGCCTCTTGGTTACTATCTTTATAATGCCCTTCCTTCCACATACACATATAGGCAATGAGGGAGGGCATATACATCCTCTCTCCAGTTCTCTGAATAGATTTTTTACAATCCTGTCCTCCAGAGAATGATAAGAGATAACACATATCCTCCCACCTGGATTGAGAATATCTATTGCATCTCTTATTGTATCTTTTAATATTTCTATTTCATTGTTTACCGCTATTCTAATAGACTGAAATGTTTTTGTCGCAGGGTGTATCCTCTTAGACCTGTAAGCAGGAGGTATGGCAGAAACTACTATTTTTACCAACTGAAATGTAGTTTTGATAGGCATTTTCTCTCTCTCCCTGATTATAGAACGGGCTATTCTCCCTGCCCATCTTTCTTCTCCATACTTCCATATTATATCCCTTAACTGTTCTTCTGAAGTATTATTTATAATCTCTTCTGCTACCATATTGTCGCTTCTGTCCATCCTCATATCAAGAGGTGCATCACGAGAAAAACTGAACCCCCTTTCAGCAGTCATAAATTGCCTTGTCGAAACACCTAAATCAAAAAGAACGCCATCTACATTATAAATTTCTATCTTATTAATGACATTCTTTATATTTCTAAAATTTTCACGAAAAAGGAATACTCTTTCTCTATATGAATACAATCTCTTTTCTGCAAATCTTATGGAATCTTCATCCCTATCTATGCCTATCAAAATACCTGAAGGAGAACTTTTTTTTAATATCTCCTCTGCATGTCCTCCATCTCCGAGTGTTGCATCTACATATATTCTATTTTGCTGACATTGAAGTTGATTTATTACTTCATCCAAAAGAACAGGGATATGAAGCATATATTCACAAAAAACCTATCTCCATAAGTTTCTCTGGTAGGGTTTTTGCTTTATCTTTCACATTATCCTTAAACTCATTCCATTTATCTTTACTCCAGATTTCAATTTTGTTCATTATACCGAGCATTGCAATATCTTTCTGGAGTCCTGCAAAATCTCTCAATGTTGGGGGAATAAGTATTCTCCCCTGATTATCTAAGGAACATTCTGATGCATTAGAGTATATAATGCGTAAGAAATCCCTTATATCTTTCTGGATTGTCGGGAGTTGTTTAAGTCTTCCTTCTATACCTACCCACTCTTCTGTAGGGTAGGCAACAATGTAAGGGTCAAGATATGTAAGAATTAATTTTCCACTATATTTTGTGTTGAGAATCTCCCTGAATTTTGAAGGTATGCTAAGTCTTCCTTTCGAATCAAGAGCTTGAATAGATTGTCCAATAAACATATTTTTTTCCCACTTCATCCCACTTCATCCCACTGTATGGTGTCAATATACCACCCTTAAAAAAATTGTCAAGAAAAAAGTGTGAAAAATGTCAAGGCAAAATACAAATGTCCCCCGATTAAAACCTTCAGGGGCAGGCTCTAAATTTAGAGATGCAATATTGTTCTATTTAACATTTAAAGGAGGGCAGTATGGCAAGAAAGGACATTATCATGATAAGTCAGAGGGAAATAAAGCGGTTGCATGTAATTCATAAAGTGCTTGATAAGAGGCTAAAACAGGTTGAGGCAGGAGATATACTCCAGATAAGTAGTCGGCAGGTAAGGAGGATAGTTAAGCGTATAAGGGTTGAAGGGGATGAGGGTATAGGGCATAAATCGAGGGGTAAAGCATCAAACAGGAGATTACCAAAGAAGGTAAAAGAGAAGGTCATAAGGCTTTATAAAGAGAGATACAAAGGGTTTGGACCGACGCTTGCGGTTGAGAAGCTCGAAGAAATAAATCGGATAGAGATAAGCAAAGAGGCATTAAGGAACTGGCTTATAGAATCAGGGGATTGGAAGAAGGTTAGAAAAGGTAGGCTTCATCGGAAGTGGCGTGAGAGGAAAGGATACATAGGAGAGATGATTCGGATGGATGGCTCTCATCATGACTGGCTGGAGGGGAGAGGTCCTGAGCTTGTATTAATGGCATATATAGATGACGCACTACACTAATTACTGAGCATGAACAGGGGATGTAAAGCCTTAAAAACTTGACACCTTATTAATCAAAATGTTATTTTAAAATTTGTGAGGTGATTTATGCCAAGGTCAAAAAGTAAACATAAAAGGGTACAGCATAAGGTAAGGTTAAAGGCAAAGAAGAGGGCAGAAAAGAAAAAGAAGATGCATAAGTTGGCTAAGGTGAAGCCCGATACTGCCACTGTGCAACCTAAATAGAACCAAATATGTGATTTTACATATCTGGTTATACTTATTCTGCCTCCTGATTTAACCAGCGAAAAGAATTTCTATTAAAAATTTGCCGGGATTCTCCCTTCAAATAAAAAAGGGGGGCAATACTATTCTTAATGATATCACTTACCCCGGATAATATAGGCAGACAGACTGCTAAATTAATCTATGCATGGTTATTCTTTGCAGTCTCCACCCTTATTTTTGCAGGCATATTTGCGTTTTTGCTGGCAATGTCAAGGACACCATTTGTCCAGAATCTCATGCCTGTTAAAGATTATCTTCATACTGCACTCGTCAGTCATGTAGTTTTATCTGTTGTAATCTGGTTTTTAGCATTTGAAGGAGTTCTATGGATACTGGCAAGTACGGTTTTCTTAAGAGGAGAAATCTTCAGTGTCCCACTCGGCTGGCTCGGTTTTTATCTTTCATCTGGAGGGACCATTATCCTGATAATTAGCGGTTTAAGGGCAGTGGGTGAACCGCTGCTGGCAAATTATATCCCGGTACTAACGCATCCTGCCTTCTATACCGGACTGACTATGTTTGCAACAGGCATGTTTCTTACAGTTATTAATACCCTCCTGTCAATTGTGAAAAATACCCTAAAAAACGGGATAATATATTTTCTCTCACCAGTTCCTTTTATAATGGCATTGACAGGGTTAACAGTCCTGATTGCATTATCCTGTTTTTCTCTTGCTTATTATTTATTACCATCTACATTACACAGCAGTAATTATTTTGAGAGACTCTTCTGGGGAGGGGGACATATACTGCAATTTTCTAACACCTTTGGAATGATATGCGCCTGGCTAATATTGACTCAAATTACCCTGCATAGGTCACCAATGCCTGACCGCCCCATCATTCTTTTTTTATTAATCTCTTTTGGGTTTACACTGCCTGCACCTTTCCTTTACATTCACTTTGATATATTAAGTGCAGATTTAAGGGATTGGTTTACCCGTCTTATGCAGTTTGGATTGGGTCCTCCTGCAGGGGCAATTGCAATTTCTATTCTGATAGCGACAAATATTTTCATAAAAAATAAAGATGTACCAACGATACTAAAAAGGTTACCGTGGAACGAACCTGGATTTTCTGCCCTCCTTCTATCCATTATTTTATTTTCAACAGGAGGATTTTTATCAATGATGATAAAGGGTATTGATGTTAAAATACCCTCTCATTATCACGGGGTCATAGGAGCTGTCACGCTTTCTTTTATGGGGCTATCTTACTATATCCTGCCATTACTAAAGAGAAAGGCTTCAGAATCCAGGATGGTCAGAATACAGCCGTATTTATATGGAATAGGGCAGATGCTATTCATACTGGGTATGTTCTGGGCAGGAACCCATGGTGTGCCGAGAAAGACCTATGGGGAGGCACAAAAATTGGATGACTTTGTCAAATTGGCAGGAATGGGTATTATGGGTTTTGGCGGTCTTATCGCTATACTTGGTGGAGCCACATATGTACTTAATATATTGCTTCCGCTTCTGAAAAAAAGTGAAAATTAAGTATAGAAAGGTTTTAATTTAGAAAGTCGTATGATTTTATCTCTCTGTCTATGTGGGCATATATGTATAGACGGATTATTTTATGTAAATCCCTTTCCATCTCTCTGGAGAGAATTAATCTGTCAAGATTTGACGGGTTTATGCTGATGGACTTCTTTATGAAATTTATAATGCCACTATTTGTTTTTATAGAATCCTCCGAAGCGGGGAGACAATCCCCGCAGACAATCCCGCCTTTTACTACATGAAACCCTATTCCATTGGAACCCCTGTAATCATATGAAGGGTTCTTATTGCAATAGACACAATGCGTTAATTTCGGGGCAAAGCCTACAGCAGAAAGAAACCTCAGGCTAAAAATATCCATTGCTGTATCAAGCCTTTCAAGTCCTTCTATCTCCGTAAATATATGGAGGGTTTTTAATAAAAGCTCAAAGACCTTTAAATTTACATCCTGTTCATGGAGTGTGGAATTTATAAGGTCGCACAGGAATAAAACCCTTTTCAGTTTATCAAGGTCATCTTTGCATTTACTAAAGGGTTCTAAAATATCACAGGAGTTTATTTTGTAGAGATTTGTATTTTCCTTTCCAAAGTAAATCAGATTTATATGGGTAATAGGTTCCAGGGATGCACCAAATTTGCTTTTAAGCCTTCTTGCCCCTTTTGCCACCCCTTGAATTTTCCCATACCTGTGAGTAAAGAATGTAACAATCTTATC
>MHDI01000054.1 GCA_001804915.1 Nitrospinae bacterium RIFCSPHIGHO2_02_FULL_39_82
TTAATTCCTCAAATCTCTTTTCACTAAAACATTCTAATTTCCTTAATCCTTTTATCTTAAATAGGGGGTCACGATGTACCTGGGCTAGAACAAATTTTTATTTTTTTTGTTTTTGTCAAGTCAAAGTAGGAATGTATTAGAGAAAAGAGTTTTTGTTTGACAGTAAGGTTTGATTAAATTATAATCTTTTTGCAAGCGGGAGTAACTCAGCGGTAGAGTGTCACCTTGCCAAGGTGAAAGTCGCGGGTTCAAATCCCGTCTCCCGCTCCATTTTTAGCCACAGACTTTCACTGACTGAATAAAAGTGTCAGAGCAAAAAAACTTTGACACTATGACACTTTGACTCTTTGATACTTTTTAAAGTCTGTGTATGTCAGTGGCTCATAGTGGCGCCGTAGCCAAGTGGTAAGGCAGAGGTCTGCAAAACCTTTATTCCCCGGTTCAAATCCGGGCGGCGCCTCCATGTATAAGTTCATGTACCAGAATTTAAAAGTCAAGCCAATTTTTTTATTTGACATTAATTTTTCAGACATCTATAATTCATTCCATAGAAAGCAATTTTCTATTTACTGGTCTAATCCTCATAATGTTCAGTGTTGTCATTGAGCAATGAATATTAAGATAAAGAAAAAACTTATAGACTTATTCAGGGTTGATAAAGAACTTATCATTGTATTTCTGCTTGTTGTCGTTACAGGTATAATATTTTTCTTTGTCTCGAATCAGAGGGCTTTTTTAAATTTCTTTTACCTGCCTGTACTTGTTGGGGCATATTTTTTTGGAAAAAGATATGCAACGCATTCTGCAATTTTTTCTATTATTCTTATTTCGGTCATTGCCTATTTTTATCCGGAAACATTCACCTATTCCCTTGATTCAAATTTTAACAAGTGGTTTGATATTCTGATATGGTCGGGTTTTCTCATGACTACAGGATATTTCACGGGACTTCTCTATGAGAAAAAAGAAAGTGCGAGAAAAAATATTGAGAGGACATATAAGGGGATTTTGGAAATGCTTTCTCTGATGGTAGATTCAGTTGACCAGTATACTCACAGTCATTCATACAGGGTATCTGCCATTTCAGCTATAATTGCAGAGGAAATGAAATACGATGAAGAAACAATTGAAAATATCCGCCTTGCCGGTCTTCTCCATGATTTGGGAAAATTAGGTGTAAGTAATGAAATACTTCAGAGCATCAATAAACTGACAGATGATGAAATAAAGAATATGAGGTCTCACGCAGACCGTGGTGCTGAAATGCTGGTGCCAGTTGGTGGCAAGGTTTTTGAAATTCTCCCCATTATCATCTATCATCATGAGCGTCACGATGGAACCGGTTACCATCTCATGGCTGGTAAAGACATACCTCCGGGAGCAAGGGTTATTTCTGTTGCAGATGTATATGACGCACTGATTTCAGATCGTCCTTACCGTAAGGCATTTACTCCCTTAAAAGCAAAGGAAGAAATAATATTAAATGCAAATACACAGTTTGACCCTCTTGTAGTGAGGGCATTTGAATCTGTTTTCCATAAGTTTGAAACAGGTATTGATATCCCTACCAGTGACTTCGCATGGAATATAAAATTTTATTAATTATATTCATAATTCCATCTCTTTAAGTGCCTTCACACCTAATATCATTGGGATAATGGTTGTGGCAATAGAGAGGATAAATATCAGCACATAAGAGACATATATCTCTATGCCGCCAATATTATAAAACAGAAATTTTTTGTAGAAATGAACATATACAGGCCTTGACTCCAGTATTACAATAGCCCCAATAAATATAAAACTCATTATCATGTAAATAATTCCACCCGTGCTTATGGCTACCTCTGCTACATTTTCATATTTTAAAACAGGGTATATCGCCCCCATTCCTATTCCCATCCCAACCAATCCTGCAGTTATAAGGCATATTGAAATTACAGATAGCATCATTATATAGCTGTCAACATCTAAAAATATGTTTGATATTACTACCAATATTTCAGCAAGTATCAAAAGCGGAATAAAATAAAACCAGAATTTTTCCCAGAGAAATCTTTTGAAGTCTATTGGTGATGTATAAATTGTCCAGAAATATCTCCCTTCAAGGCTTATAGCAGTAAAGACAAATCTTACAGCAATGGCCGAAAGGACGACACCTGCCAACCCATGATTTAAAACAGAGGTAAAGTTTTTCAAGAACAGGCTGTCAAGGGGAAGATTTCTTATATTGAATATGTAAATAATCACAAGGGCACCTAACATGAAAAGCTGTGACCACTGGGCAGCATCTCTGAAGAATAGCTTTATATCCTTCATAAGGAGTGTCTTTTGCATAGGAGATAATCTCATGAGCAATTCCCCCATAATTTTATAAAGAAGGGAGTCTCCCCTTTTTTTGCTATTTGAAGAAGATTCATGAGCAGATGTCCAGCCTGTATGATATATCTTATTTGCAGTTACAACTGCTAATATAAACAGGAGGAGGGATGTTAAAATTAGATATAAAATATAAAGGACAGAAGAACCCATTATATTGTTAGCACCGCTTATCACTGCCTTTGCCGCCCATGTACTGGGAAGGAAGGAATAGTCAGGGACCTTTAGTCCTTCAACAAACTGGATTATTACATCGTCAGACACATCCTTTCCAAGAAGGACTTCTGGTTTGAGAAATCTGAAAAACATAACCAGTCCTGCACCGAAGACAAGCCCGAGTAAGGTCATCACCTGATAGGTCTTCTTCGCAGGAAAAAACCTCATAAGAATCATTGTAATCAGAATACCGATACCAGCAGGTACAATAAGAAAGGGCAGTAAAATCGGAAGAAGAATCAGATAATAATATAAAGAGGCTTCATATACTACTCCATAGGCTGCAAATATTGGGAGACCGAATATCAGAATCATCCACGAACTGTTCATTGTGGTTTGCATAAACTTTGAAACGAAGACATTTGCTATACTGAATGGAGAGGACATTAAAAGCTCAAGGTCAGAAGATAGATACATGGTGGAGATAGCTGTTATGGTATTTGAGAATAAAAGCATGGAAAAGAATGTAAGAAATACGATACTTAAAAGCTGAGTGATGAGCAAATCACCAACATCAAGGGGTAATTTCTGAAGGTAACTTATTATACGATAGAAAAACAGATAATCGCCAGAGATGAATAAAAGAAAAATTATGGATAGTATGGAAAACTTAAAAATCTTCTCTCTTAAACCATATATAATACTATTATAGATTATGGTTGAACGGAGTCTGAGTATTTGAAGGATTTGCTGCATTACCTTAATTTCTGACTTACAATTTCTTCAATCCTTAATATTTCTATCTCTTCCTGCTGACTTGCCGGCATATCTCTCAATATAGCCCTGCCCTTGTTAATCTCATCCTCTCCTATTATGATTGTATATTTTACGCCGGCTCTGTCCGCCTTTCTTAATTGACTCTTGAGACTGCTGTTTTCATAATCTCTTTCAACTCTGATTCCTTTCAGTCTCAAAGTATCTATCAATTCAAATGCCTTTTCCCCAGCCTTTTCCCCGACAGTTGCTATAAAAATTTGAGGAGATATTCTAATATAATTTTTATCTTCCATAAGTGATGCGGTTCTATCTATCCCAATAGCAAATCCAAATGCAGGTGTGGGAGGTCCTCCAAATTCTTCTATCAATTTATCATACCTCCCTCCACCTGCGATTGTATTCTGTGCACCAAGCTTTTTTGATACAATCTCAAAGGCAGTCTTTGTGTAATAATCAAGACCCCTTACGAGTTTTGGATTTTCAGTATGAGGAATATTTAATTTATCTAAATAACGGAGGGTGGAATCAAAATGACTTTTACAATTTTCGCACATATAAGACTCAATTGTTGGTGACTCTTTTGTTGCTTCATGACAGTTGGCACTTTTACAGTCAAATATTCTCAAAGGATTTCTCTCGAATCTCCTCTGGCAGTCTTCACAGAGCATGTTTTTCCTGTCCTTCAAGAATTCTAAAAGTGCCTTCCTGAATTTTGGTCTGCATTCATCGCATCCAAGGCTGTTTATTTGAAGTTCCAGATCTTTAAGACCAAGTCTCTCAAAATATCTTATGAGCATACCTATACTCTCTGCATCCATTTCAGGATTTTCCGTACCAAAGACCTCTGCCCCGATTTGATAAAACTGTCTGTATCGTCCTGCTTGAGGTCTTTCACACCTAAACATCGGACCCATGTAATAGAGCTTCACTACAGATGGAGGGTTGTATAGATTATGCTCCACATATGCCCTTACAACAGAGGCAGTTCCTTCAGGTCTCAATGTTAGGCTATCACCACTGCCATTGGTAAATGTATACATCTCTTTTTCTACAATATCAGTAGTTTCACCAATACTCCTTGTAAAAACTACAGTCTTTTCAAAGATAGGTATCCTTATCTCTGAAAAGCCATAACACTCAAACACCTCTCTGGCAGTCATTTCCATAAACTGCCATTTTTCTGTCTCACCCGGCAGAATATCCTTTACCCCTTTTATTGCCTGATATTTGATTGTCATGGATTTACAATTTTCAGCTTTTTTAAGTTTACCCCTTCCATGTGTTTAATTTATAACCTATAGGAAAAGGGCAGTCAATTGAAATCTACCCTTTGTAATCTACTCTTTCACATCCTTTCTTAAATACCATCCTCTCCAGATAAAATATATGGCAGGATAGACGAGGAGTTCCATTATGCCGGATGTGATTACACCTCCAACCATCGGTGCAGCAATTCTCTTCATTGTCTCTGACCCAGTGCCATGACCCCACATGATTGGAAGTAGACCGGCAATAATGGTAATAATCGTCATGAGTTTTGGGCGGACCCTTTTTACAGCGCCGTGATATATTGCCTCTTTTAAATCCCCTATTGTATTCATCAATCCCCTCTTCTTATAATCTTCATAGGCAAGGTCAAGATAGAGTAGCATGACAACACCTGTTTCTGCATCAAGTCCTGCAAGGGCAATGATTCCCACCCATACAGCAACACTCAGATTGTAACCGAGCAGGTAAATATACCAGAGGGCTCCTACAAGGGAAAATGGAACGGCAAGAAGGACGATAATCGTCTTTGAAACAGCCTTTGTGTTCAGGTAGATGAGGAAAAAGATAATCATGAGTGTGAGGGGAACAACTAACTTAAGCCTCTCCGCTGCCCTCACCATATATTCATATTGTCCACTCCAGACAATACTGTATCCGACAGGAATTTTTACCTTTTCTGCTACAACCTTCTTTGCTCTCTCTACATAGGTTCCTACATCTATATCCTTTATATCAATATAAATCCATGCATTTAGTCTTGCATCCTCGCTTTTGAGAGAATCTGGTCCTGTGGTTATTTTTATATCGGCTACCTGTGTAATGGGGATATGCTCACCTCGCGGCGTAGGAATCAGCACCCTCTGAAGTTTAGTCATATCATCCCTAAATTCCCTACCGTATCGCAGGTTTACAGGGTATCTCTCAAGTCCTTCAACTGTTGTAGTTATATTCATACCACCAATAGCAGAGAGAATTACATCCTGTATATCATCTACTGTAAGCCCATAGCGAGCTGCCTCCTCTCTTTTTATAGTGTAATCAAAATAATACCCCTGCCCTGTTCTTTCTGCATATACAGATAGTGTCCCCGGCACATCCCTTATGACCGCTTCTATTTCTCTTCCTATATCCTCAAGTATCTTTAAGTCATCCCCCATCACCTTTATTCCTACAGGTGTCTTGATACCGGTTGACAGCATATCCACTCTGGTCTTTATGGGCATAGTCCATGCATTGGTTAATCCGGGGAATTTTATGGCAG
>MHDI01000055.1 GCA_001804915.1 Nitrospinae bacterium RIFCSPHIGHO2_02_FULL_39_82
GGGGACTTAAACTCAAGAAAGCAGGCAATGATATTGTTGCACTTATCGGCGGACGGGAGATTCATCCAATCAATGTCCGTGTTGGAGGTTTTTACCGTGTGCCATCCAAAAAAGAGCTCGCATCCATTGTTGAAAATCTGAAGCGGGCAAGGGATGCATCGCTTGAGACTGTCCGATGGACTGCCACACTTCCATTTCCCGATTTTGAACAGGATTATGAATTTGTCTCTTTAAGACATCCTGATGAATATCCCTTTAACGAAGGGAGAATTGTCTCAACTAAAGGGCTTGACATTAGTGTAAGGGAATATGAATTTTCTTTTGAAGAAGAGCATATATCCCATTCAAATGCCCTTCACTCAGTTCTCAAGGGGAGGGGTGCATATTCTGTGGGGCCGCTTGCCCGATTCAACCTGAATTTTGATAAGTTATCACAATTAGCTCAGGAAGCAGCAAAAGAGGTTGGGGTCATTCCTGAGATTCGCAATCCCTTCAAAAGTATTATTATCCGCAGTATAGAAACCCTTTATGCCTGTGATGAGGCACTGCGGATTATAGAACATTATGAGCCTCCTGAAAAATCGTATATTGAAATCCCCCTTCATCCCCTTTTAGAAAAGGGTGAACGGGGTGAAATTGGTTTTGGATGCACCGAAGCCCCTCGTGGGATTTTATATCATCGTTATCGTATTGACGGGGCAGGTTTAATAAGCGATGCAAAGATTGTCCCTCCAACCTCTCAAAATCAAGGGATAATTGAGAACGACCTCCGCAATTTTGCCATATTAAACATCAATTTACCTAAAGATGAACTCCTATGGAAGTGTGAACAGACTGTGAGAAATTATGACCCCTGTATCTCCTGTGCAACACATCTTGTGAAACTGGATATTGAATAATAATGAAAGGGAGATATTTCATAGGCACAAAAAACTACAAATTCTTGACAATCATATAATAAATTGATATATTATAAATTTAAGAAATTTTACGAAATATTCTAAAAAAGGTATTTATAAAGAAACAATAAAACTAAAATATATTTGGAGGTTACTATGAAAGCTGGAAGGGGGGATAGGCTTGTATGCCAGGGGTTAAAATTAAACAAAATGAGTCACTGGAGAATGCCTTAAGGAGGTTTAAAAAACAGTGTGAAAAGGCTGGCATTTTATCTGAGATTAAAAAAAGAGAATATTATGAAAGACCCAGTGTGAGAAGAAAGAAGAAAATGATGGCAGCAAGGAAAAATCTTGGACGTTTTGGCACCAGATACTACTGAGATAAGAGGTTGTTATGTCGATTAAAGAGAGACTAATGGAAGATATGAAAGATGCCATGAAAAAAGGTGACCAGATTAAACTTTCTGCTATCAGAATGGTAAGGGCGGGGATAAAGAATAAAGAGATAGAACTTATAAGGGAACTTAAGGATGAAGATGTAATTGATGTTATTAAAACCGCCATAAAACAAAGAAAGGATTCTTTTGCCCAGTTCTTGAGCGGAAAGAGGATGGATCTGGCTGAGAGAGAGAAAAAGGAGATTGAAATATTTTCGGTCTATTTGCCCGAACAGATGGGTGAGGAAGATATAAGGAAGAGAGTTAGGGAGGTTATATTAGAAACAGGTGCTTCTACATCTCGAGATATGGGAAGGGTAATGAAGCTAATAATGCCGGAGCTAAAAGGAAGAGCAGATGGACAGTTGATTAATAAGGTCGTACAGGAAATGCTATCTTAATCTCATAACTCCCTTGAAAAATTTATACTAATTATCATTTCTCATAAAAGAACTCTCTCTTTTTGCGCCACTTTTTATTGAATGTCATCTTCAAGTCAATGCATTTCAATTGGAAGATTCCTTAATATTAGAGGAGGAGTGTAGAAATGGGTGGTTATATCCCTGATGAGATAATAGAGGAGATAAGAGTCCGCAGTGATATAGTGGAGGTAATATCTGAACGTATATTATTGAAAAAGAGTGGGGCAAATTATAAAGGGATATGTCCCTTTCATACTGAAAAGACTCCTTCTTTTTCTGTAAGTCCTTCGAAACAGATATTTCATTGTTTTGGATGTAATACAGGTGGTAATGTATATACTTTCATAATGAAGATAGAAAATATTCCTTTTGTTGATGCAGTCAAATATCTTGCAAAGAGGTATGGCATCAACATACCCCAGCATGAGGAGAAAGGTATAAATAGTAATAACAGAAATACCTTGTTTGAAGTAAATGAGTTAGTGGCAGATTTTTTTCATAAACAATTGCATGATTCGCCCGGCGGGAAAGTAGCGATGAAATATTTAAAAGGCAGGGCAATAAATGAGAAAACCATAAGCCTGTTCAGAATAGGATACGCTCTCCCTTCAGGTGATGGAATCCAGCAGTTTTTGAATAAAAAAGGGATTCCTCATGGTATTCAAAATCTTGCTGGTCTGATAAAGAATAGAGATAGTGGAGGATATGTAGACAGGTTTAGGGACAGGGTTATTTTCCCTATATCAGATACAGAGGGAAGGGTTGTAGGTTTTGGAGGGAGGGTATTGAATGATGAAGATTCAAGACCAAAATACTTAAATTCCCCGGAGACCCCTGTTTATAAAAAAGGAGATATACTTTACGGTCTCCATATTACAAAAGATTCAATCAGAGAAAAGAGGGATATCTTTCTGGTGGAGGGCTATTTTGACCTTATAACAACATATCAGGAGGGTATAAAAAATATAATTGCAACTTCTGGAACTGCACTCACCGAGAATCATGTTAAAGTTTTAAGGAGATATGCTGATACTGTTACACTTGTTTTTGATGGAGATGAGGCCGGTAAAAAGGCTTCTGAGAGGGGCGGTATTATCCTTTCAAAAGGGGGAATGAAGGTAAAAGTCATGCCACTTTTATCGGAAAAGGACCCTGACAGTTTTATAAAAGAGGTTAAATCAGAGGGATTTTTAAATATTGCTAAAGACTCAAAGCCTTTTATGGAATATATAATAGACAGAGTTGTGGCTGAGTCAAATATAAAGACAGTTAGCGGAAAAACAGATTGCATTAAAAGGGTTCTACCTTTTTTGTCTGCAATAAACAGTTCGGTAGAAAAAAGTCTGTATATATCACTGATTGCTGGAAGGGTAGGGGTTTACGAGAAGGCAGTAGTGAATGAGTTGAATAAGGAATTAAATACTACCAGCTACAAATTTTCAGCCATTAATCCTGAACCCGGACCCATGGTTAAATCAGGGATAGATTCTCGCAATAGGGCAGAGAAGATTCTTGTTCAGTTAATGCTTCTGGATGATAAAAATATAAATAAAATTAAGAAATATATCTCTGCTGATGATTTTAATGATAGAGATATGGCAAAAGTAACATCTGTTCTGTTTACTCTTTCTGACGGAGGAGATAAGATAACCGTCGCAGAGGTAATGGATTTACTGTCAGAGGATAAGTTAAAGGATACGGTATCAGAACTCGCATTTGAAGATATTGAATATCAGGATGTAGATAAGAATATATTGGATTGTATAAAATACATAAAAAGGAGCAGGATAGATGTAAAAGATATTATTCATCGGTTAAAAAAAGCTGTATTAGAAGGTGACCGCAAAGAATTTAAGGAATTGCAGTTGAAGATTTCAAAGAGCAGGGAGAAAGAATATAATAACGAAAGTAAAAATATCCCTGATTAAATATGGGACAAGCTTCGTAGTATATATTAGGAGGGAAAATAGAATATGGGAAGAAAACCGAAGATGACAGAAGTAAACCGACTCATTTCCATAGGAAAAGAGAAGGGTTATCTGACTTATGAAGAGATTAACGATGTCCTCCCTTCTGATATTGTATCACCGAAACAGATTGACGACATAATGATGCTTTTTGGTGAGATGGATATAGAACTTATTGAAACAGGACAGAATGCCCCGAGTGTTTCACTGCCAGTGGAAGAAAAGGAGAGAGTAGTGGAGGGGCTTAAACTTGAAGAAGATGAGCTTATATCTTCCGATGATCCGGTAAGACTTTATCTTAAAGAAATGGGAACAGTGCCTCTGCTCACAAGAGAAGGTGAGGTTGAAATTGCCAAGAGGATTGAAAAGGGACAAAATGAGGTCATTCAGGCAGTTGTAAATTGTCCTATCACTATAAAGGAGATAGTTGTTCTTGGAGAGAGACTAAAGAAGGGAAAGATACCAATCCAGGAGGTTGTAAGCTGGGGAGATATGGATGAGACCGATGCAAATAAAATATGGGAGGAAACTAAGAGGGTATTAAAATTAATAAAGGAATTAAAGTATATCAGCTATAAATTGAACAGGGTAAGTACAAGGCTTAAAGGCAGGTTAAATGATAAAAAGAGGAAACGGGTAGAAGAAAAGGTAAATGTAATTAAAAATGAGATAGCAAGGATTATAAAAGATATAAAACTTGACCCTCTCCAGATGGACAGGATAATCCAGAAGATAGACGGATTTGTGAAGAGGATTCAGAATGATGAGATAATAATAGGACAATACTATCGGGAACTTAAAATTACACCTGAAGATTATAGAACGATTTTAAAGAAAGTAAAAAACAATAGCAAATTAATAAAATTGGAGAATGGGAGAGGTATTCCTAAAAAGGCGTTTCTGGAATTGGGAAAAAAGGTAAAGAATGTGTGCAAAAGGATAAAAAAGGTAGGAGCAGAAGCAGGTATGACAAGGGACGAACTTATAGAGACACTTAAATCAATAGAGAAGGGTAGAACAAAAGATGGATTGGCAAAAAGGGAACTGGCAGAGGCAAATTTGAGACTGGTAGTCAGTATTGCGAAGAAATATACCAACAGGGGGCTTCAGTTTCTTGACCTTATTCAAGAGGGGAATATAGGGCTTATGAAGGCGGTGGATAAATTTGAGTACCGCCGTGGATATAAATTCAGCACCTATGCTACATGGTGGATTAGACAGGCTATTACAAGGGCTATTGCAGACCAGGCGAGAACTATCCGTATTCCCGTTCACATGATTGAGACTATAAACAAGCTTATAAGGACATCAAGACACCTCGTCCAGGAGATAGGCAGAGAGCCCACATCGGAGGAGATTGCAGAGAGGATGAACCTTCCTGCAGAAAAGGTGAGAAAAGTTTTAAAGATTGTAAAAGAGCCCATATCGCTGGAAACTCCTATCGGAGAAGAGGAGGATAGTCATCTTGGTGATTTCATAGAAGATAAAAAAGTAATTTCGCCGGTAGAATCTGTTGTAAAAATGAATTTAAAAGAACAGACTCTGAAGGTTCTTCAGACACTGGCATCAAGGGAAGAAAAGGTATTGAGAAAACGGTTTGGAATAGGGGTTGAAAGTGAGCACACATTAGAAGAGGTAGGGCAGGATTTTGATGTAACAAGGGAAAGGATAAGGCAGATAGAATCAAAGGCATTGAGGAAATTGAGACACCCCAGCAGGAGTAAATTGCTGAAAAGTTTTACAGAAGGATGAGAGAGTATCAAAGAGTCAGAGTGTCAAAGTATCAAGGATTTCTCTGACTCTCTGACACTATGATGCTTTGACACTTTACTTATGGGGGCCCATAGCTCAGCTGGAAGAGCTACCGGCTCATAACCGGTAGGTCCCTGGTTCGAACCCAGGTGGGCCCACTACTTAAAGGTATCAAATGTGAAGAAATTAATAAATTTGAGTTTGAGAAAACTACAATTTGGGGAGGGTAACAGCAACTGACAGCTTTCCATTAAGTCCCGGTTTTTCTCCACCACTTATTCTCAACCTTTGCCTGCCGCCAGGGATACCATCCACTTCAATTTCAATAATTCCATTATCTTTTGTCAGCTTTAGTCTTCCTGAACCATTGATAGTCGCAGTGGAAGGCAAAGGGATAGAAGAGATACTAATATCCAGGAAAGATATTTCTTTAAAAGAAAGAGATAGTTCGTCAGAGTTATAGTAGCCAAAAAAATCACCACCTGAAGGGGTATTACCATGGTATTTAATCGCTGGCTTAAGCCTTATCAAACCAGCCCATTGAGGGGCTATATTAAATTTACCAATCTTAAGAGTAAATTCGTTTTCTCTTGTGGAATTAATGTAAACCCCTTCTATGGCTATATTAAGGTTCCAGTTTATTCTGAGCCTTTCTATGGACATACTGACCTTAAACTCTTTTTCAATCATTCTGGTCAGCCACCCTTTGGTAGTTTCGATTGGAAAACCCGTAATCAGGAATAGCCAGAAGAAAGCGAGCCATAGTAGCGACCAGCCTGCTATTTTAAGGGTTTTTTTCATTCTTCTCTCCATACTGCAATCTTTACAGTGTTCATACCCCTGTTAACTATGGCAACCCCTCTTTTTACAGTATTAGAAACCTTTGACTCAGATGTTATTGTGAAGACAGAACTTTTTACATCTATTACATCGCTGAAGGATGAAAGTATAACATCGTCAATTCCCTGAACCTTCTTCAAGTCAGCTATCTCCTTAAAAGGATGCTCTTTCCTGTAATCCATTATGGCAATGGTAAGAGTTTCCGTTAATTCAGAAGATAGAGACCTTAAAACCTCTATTCCGACCGTGTTGATATTTATGTTTCTCTCGTTTCGGCGGTCGGTATACACTGTTATATGTTTCTCAATTTTTTTTAAGGTTTCAGGTGTGAAGTCTGAAACGAGGGGGAGTTCTGAAATATCTCTGAAGGTATATGAAAAGTCCTTTCTGTTTTTTTTCAGCCATTCAGCAATCGTCAAGGAAAATCCTTCATCAATATCCAATTCCCTCAATAGTCTTCCGAATCTGACTATAGCCTTTTCAATAGGATGCCCCTGAGAATTTATCATGGTATTGATATTGAATTTTGAAAATTCATCGCTAATGGCAACTGAGACAATTCCATCTCCCACAGGAAAATCTCTTATCCCCTGTGCCCAATTCTCGGAAAAGGTATCAATGTTGCTTTCCTTTGCATCCCTTTCAAGAAACCCCATTGCTGCCGATACTCCAGACCTCATTATATAATAGGATTTCAGGGAATTTACACTATTTTTTGCCCTTGCAAGGGTAAGATAGCTCCTGCTGTGAATTGATATTATAAGAATAAATAGAAGTGTGACAATTAGGATAGTCATGAGAAGGGCAATTCCTTTCTCATTAAACAGGAATTGATAAATCCGACTTTTCACTGTCCTTTTTCCAGTGCATTTACTACCACTGTAGTATTGAAGAGGGCGGGGTCATCATAGGTGGTCTTTATAGAGACCCTATCAATATTTATAGAATGTCCATCGGATTCTACGGCAGAAAGCAGATGGGAGATATCACTAAGCGTAGCCTTTTCAAGAGAGAGTTCAAATTTTATTTTATTTGTTCCATCAGTTATCGGACTTGTTGTTGGTCTTAGAGAGGAGAGCTTCTTCTTCAATCCTGACCTGGATACAATTGAGTCTACGCCCGAAAGGGAAGCCCCCTCACCTCTGAATGCCCTTTCTTTTATATCATCTATTTCATCTTTTATTAAAAGATACTCTTGTCCTATGGATATTATAAGGTCTAACCTTCTTTCCTCTTCTCCTATCTTTTTTTCCAGGTTCCTGCTTTTATTATAAAGGGGAATATCTACAAAGATGAAAATGGAAATAAAAACCGCTGTAATAGTAATAGGAAAAAGGAAACTCCTCTGTCTATCGGATAGTTCTCTAAATAATTTCATATCAATTCAATCCTTACCCTGAAGCGATAATTATTTGGGTCAATTCCCTGTGCCATTTCCTCTACCATGATGTTCTCCATACCTTCAATATCTGCAAATATCCTTTTTAATTTATCTGACTCTATCCCTGTTCCATCCCCGCTAATGGTTAATTTTCTACCCTCAAATAGTAGTTCTCTAATTGTTATCTCGGGATGTCCTCCGATAAGATTATTTATCCCTTCAAGTTTTTGACTGTAAAAAGGGGCTGCCCCACCTGCCAATATTTTAAGCAGTTCTTTTTTATCCGAGAGGGCATTCTTTAGCTGGGTATCTTCCCTTACCACCTTCTTTACCTCCGGCATAATAGATGTAAAAATTTTTCTGGATTCTGTTTGCAGAGAGGAAAATCTATAGAAAGCAGTTGAATAATGGAGATACAGGTTTACGGTAACAATGGCAAGGAGGAGAGAAATTCCTACAGATGCAGCTTTCAGTATTTTTTCTATTTGTTCTCTTTCAGGATTTAATCCAAGTATGTTAAATTGGGAATATTCGGAGATACTCAACGCCCCCCCGGCAACAGATGCCCACTTTAACCATTCTCCTGAGTTTATGCCATTCAGGACTGCTGGCAGCAGAGTAACCTCTCCTACCTTTTTAAGGAGGGGGATAGTGTGTGTTGCCCCCTTACCACTTATATAGAGCCTCTCAACCTTTTGACCATCAGCCTGAAGCGATTTTATTGTGGAGTTAAGTTGCTCCTCGGTAAATGCTGCATCAGTATCTGTAAGGGACCTCATCATAATTGGTCTGCCGTTTGAAATGAAGACCATGCTTATCTTTTCATCATCTATTTCTATTATTCCCCATATTCCACTTTCTTCCCTGATATTATTTCCGAGGGATAAGAGGGAAATAAAATCAGGGATTACCCTCGAAGGTTTTCTTGTTTCAGGAAAAGATTTTAGATAGTGAGAAATAATATTTTTAGGAATTGCCAGTGCTATTACACTGCTCCCTTTTTCGTGGGAATGGGAAAGGACACTATCTGTCATTAGTTCCTCTACAGAAAAAGGCAATATCCCATCTAATTCAAAAGGGATAGTCTTTCTTATCTTCTTTCTGTCTGTAAATGGAAGGGTTAACCTTCGTGTCATAAATAGGTGTCCGGGTAGTTGTAATGTTATTTCTGCATCTGAGGGGAATGCAGAAAGAATCCTTGCTATGGTTGAAGAAATTTCTTCTCCCGCAACAGGAATGGACT
Source organism: Nitrospinae bacterium RIFCSPHIGHO2_02_FULL_39_82 (assembly GCA_001804915.1). GTDB lineage: Bacteria > Nitrospinota > Nitrospinia > UBA9942 > UBA9942 > PLOWO2-12-39-15. The sequence goes on from MHDI01000055.1 coordinate 8,942, forward strand.
CCATCCTTTCAATGTTTATCCGGCCGATAAAGGAGGAGAATAGAACCCCCCTTACCTCCCGGGTTCCTATTTCTATTACAAGTCTTTTATTGCCAAGCATAAACTATTTATTATCTCCTACTAATCACAGGTATTACACTTTCTACCTGCCTTCCCTGATAGAAAAAAGCAATCCTTACGCCGGACGGAATATTTTTCCCGTCAGGCCAATCATCAATCCATTGTTCACCATCAAAATAAGAAAAGGAAGATTCATTTATATTATTAAGAAGGAGAGTATCTTTTTTGACCTCACCGGCTGAATCAGAATACCATGTCCTTCTGATAAACTGACCGTCTTCAAATAAGTAAGAAATCTTCTGAATTGCAGGGTCATCGTCTTTTACAAAATGCGTCAGGGAGGTAAATACAATCCTATCTTTCTTACCTAAAAATTCTTCCAGATAGTTTTCCATTGGCGGGTAAATACTCCTGATTTCATTACTCACCACATCAATAGCCCCTGCAAGCGAAGAGAGTTCATCAGCCCTGTCTTCTATAATCTTTACATTTGTGGAGGAAGTAGAAAATGTGCCATAAAGTATGGACATTACAATTGCCAGAATTGTTATTGAAATTAGAATTTCTACAAGGGTAAAACCTTGTGACCCATAAGATGCAGGGTGTGAGGTGTAAAGTGAAAAATACAGACACCTCTCACCTGATGATTTGAACCTTACAACTTTAATGTCTGATGACTTACTTTTAATGTTCATAAAGATATTCTGCAAAACTTATTTTCTCCTCCCTTTTCCCATCTTTCCAGAATATATCAAGAGAGAGTTGTCTGCCCGGTAAGAGCGGCACCCCTTCAGGCATCTTTTCGGGGGTAAGTCTAATTTCTGTCAGCAGCCATCTATAATTGCCTGCCTCCCCCTTAACTTCGCCACCCGGGACTCCCTTCAATTCTCCTTCACTCATGACTTTTTCAGCAAGCATCCTTGCCCCCTCAAGTATTTCAGCCGATTCCATCATTTTTATTGAGCGGCTTTGCAAAGAGAGGAGAGATACAAGGGCTGTTGCTATGATAGCCATTGCAACAAGAACCTCAAGCAGTGTAAAACCCCCTATCTTCTCATTTATTATTGCCTTCTTCATGTATCTCAAACCTTTCCCCTAAAGCAGGGATTACAATTGTATATTCTTTATCTTTATCCGAGAGATGTATCATTGCCTCATCTCTAAGTCCTGAAGGAAAGAATGCTAAAGTAGTAATTCCAGAGGTTCTTGCTCCCTTACCCGCCACCACATCTTTTATATGAATTGTATCGGGGAGTTTCAATTTTTTACCGCTGTTTTCCTCCCAGTATTCTCCGTTTTTAATATCTATTGCAAGCACCCTTTTCTCCTTTTTGAATAATGCCTCATCAGAAAGCCTTCTGACTGTATAGAGGAGTTGTCTCGAAGCCCCCCTTAGTTCTGCCTCTTTGACTCCCATAAATTTTGGGATTACGAAAGAAAAGATAATGGAAATAATAGCAAGAGTTACGAGAAGTTCAATAAGAGTAAATCCCCGCGAGGTGCAAGAGATAATATGTAAGATAATGGATTTTAAATTTTGTCGGAGCCGGTATTGACGACTGCTGACTATCTTACATATTCCAATTTTCCACATCTGCCTCCTTTCCTTTACCACCGGGTTCGCCATCTGCCCCAAAAGAATAGAGGTCAAAATCGCCATGTTCGCCGGGAGACAGGTATAGATAAATTCTCCCCCATGGGTCATTCGGTACCTTTGAGAGATAGCCTTCCTCCCTCCACTTTTGGGGGATAGGTGTAATGTCCGGTTTTTTTACGAGAGCCTCAAGCCCCTGCTCTGTGGTTGGATATGTCCCATTGTCGAGTTTATAAAGATTTAATGCCTCCTCAATTGCCTTTATATCTATCTGGGCTTTTGTCCTCTTAGCCTCCTCAGGTCTTCCCATAATTCGTGGTACGATTATTCCAGCCAGTATAGCAAGGATGACGACTACCACCATGACTTCTATTAAAGTAAAACCCCGTGAGGTGCGAATTATAGATTGTGAAGTATCTTTTTTATTTATATCGTTCATAATAACCATAATATTAAAAAGTTATTTGACTCATTTCAAAGATTGGCAGGAGGATAGCCAGCACAATAAATCCAACGATAAGTCCCATAAAGAGTATCATTATCGGCTCTAAGAGTGTCAGAAGCACATTAAGTTTGCTGTCAAGTTCTTTTTCCTTTGCATCTCCAACCTTGGCAAAAATATCTTCAAGATTCCCTCCTGCCTCGCCAACAGCAATAAGGCTCAGGATACTTTCAGGAAAGATATCTGAATCCCTCAGAGAACCGGAGAGTGATTTGCCCTCTATGATATCCTTTTCAGCATCAGACAGAATCTTTTCCATTTTCATATTTCCTGCTGCCTTGCTGGTAATAGCCAGTGCTCTGGCGAGCGGTACCCCACCATTCAGCAGTGCTTCCATGGTCCGTCCAAAACGGGCTATATGCAGAGACTGAAGGGTACCTCCAATATAAGGGATACTGTCTAAAAACCTTTCTAACAACTCCATTCCACGGGGTCTCTTTGAAAATCTGTAAATGCTGTATACGATGGCAGCAAGAAGCATAAGAATAAAAGTCCAGTATGATGAGAGAAATTCCGATATTCTTATGAGCAGGACAGTTGGCATAGGCAATGCCCTCCCTACATCGCGAAAAACTGTAACCACCCCTGGAACTGCAGATGTCAGGAGATAAAAAAGAATAATTATACCTATAAGTGACATGAAAATGGGATAGGTCATGGCTGCCCGCACTTTTTTTAATATATTCTCCTGCCTCTCAAGGTGAACTGAAAGATGATTGAGGACATCTTCAAGCATCCCCCCTGCATCCCCCGCTGCTACTACATTTACATACAATCCACTAAATATATCAGGATGGTTAGACAATGCGGCAGCTATAGAGTCTCCATCTTTTACCCTGTCTCTAACATCAGCAAGGACCCCTTTAAATCTTCTATTCTTTTCCTCGTTTACAAGAATAGTCAGGGCATCAACCACTGGAAGCCCCGATATGAGAAGTGTCCGGAGTTGATAGGTAAAGGAGGAGAGCTCTTTATGTTGTGGTCTTACGCTCGATTTAAACCTGTTTATAAGGGATATATATTTTTTTCTACTTTCTTTCAGGGGCTCAGACAGGAATACCTTTTTCTCTTTAAGATAGAGTTTTGCATTGCTCTGGTCATCAGCGTCAATAACCCCTGAAACGGATTTACCTGCTGATGTATATCCTGTATATTCGTATAAAGGCATCTTAAAACCTGTTCACAATTTCATTTACGCCTGATAACACTTACTCCTCCTGCGTTACCCTCAATACTTCTTCTATGGATGTTATCCCCTGTAAAACTTTTGAGAATCCGTCTGCAAGCATACTATTCATACCTCTTTTTTCTGCTTCTAACTTTATACTTTTGGAATCTCCACCATGGAGTATAAGCCTCCTGATTTCATCATCCACTTCAAATAGTTCGTATATTGCTATCCTGCCGAGATATCCTGTGCCGAGACACTCATCACAACCTACCTTTCTGTAGAAACCCTGGCTTCTGACCTCTGACTTGTAATTCCTTACTCCGATTAGTGCCAGCTCTTCATCTGCTGGCTCATATTTCTCTTTGCATCTATGGCAGAGAATTCTCACAAGTCTCTGTGCCATTACGGCAATGAGGGATGATGATACAAGGAAGTTCTCAATTCCCATATCTATAATCCTTGTAACTGCTCCAGCGGCATCATTTGTATGCAGGGTTGAGAGAACCAGATGACCTGTAAGTGCAGCCTGTATGGCTATTTCCGCCGTCTCCCTGTCTCTTATTTCACCTACCATTATCATATCAGGGTCCTGTCTGAGGATATGACGGAGTCCTCTGGCAAAGGTCAACCCCACCTTTGGATTTACCTGCATCTGGCCGATACCCTTAAGCTGATATTCTATGGGCTCCTCAACTGTGAGGATATTTTTCTCAGATGAATTCATATGGGTAAGAGAGGCGTAGAGGGTTGTGGTTTTTCCGCTTCCTGTAGGACCGGTTATGAGGATAATTCCATTTGACCTGGCTATCAGTCTTTCATAGAGTTTTAGCATTTCTGCCGAAAACCCCAGGTCTTTGAGCCCTATCATCACCCTTCCCCTGTCGAGGAGACGCAGGACTACCCTCTCTCCGAATGCTGTAGGTATTGTGGAAACTCTTATATCCACATCTTTTCCTGCTATTTTAACCCTTATCCCTCCATCCTGAGGAAGTCTCTTTTCTGCTACATTCATTCCACCTATAACTTTGATTCTTGATACCACAGAGGGATATAACCCCTTTTGTATAATTTGAATATCGTGCATTATCCCATCAACCCTGAATCTCACTCTGGTGTCCCTCTCAAATGGTTCAAAGTGAATATCACTTGCCCTTTTCTGCAGACCTTTAGAAAGGAGTGAATTGACCAGCCGCACTACAGGTGCCTCATCGGAAGATTCCAAAATATCCCTTGTTTCTTCCCGGTCGGAGACATCCTCAATTGTAATGACCCCCTCGTCTTCAGTGGAAATTTCATGGTAAACCCTGTTTATCAGGTCAAGCAATGTATTTTCTTCCATAAATACAATCCTGACAGTGGAATTCAGCAGCAATCTGAGGTCATCAATAGGCTGAAACTCCTCAGGTTTAGAAGAAGCTACAATAATCGTTCCGTTCTCCCTCCTTATTGGTAAAAGCGAAAACCTCTTGGCATAGGAAAACGGAAGGTATCTTATAAGAGATTTATCTATATCTGAAAATTCCATATAAAAAAACCTTTAAGTGGTAAAGCATGAGTCATATATCGGGAGGCGTAAAATTGTCTCACGGTTTCTTATCCTTTGCAGTCTCCATCTCTTTTTTCTTTTTGTCTGTTATATCAGTTAGTGTTGATTCCTTTACAATAGTAGGGGTAATGAATATTAGAAGGTTTGTCTTATCAATCTGTCTTTTTTGATAACGGAACAGGAAGCCGAGAATCGGGATATCGCCGAGGAGAGGAACCTTCTTTGAAATTTTTGTTTCATTATCACGGAGGAGTCCTCCTATGGCTATTGTCTCTCCGTCTTTTGCCACAACTGTTGTGCTGGCATATCTTTTATTTACTGCAGGTCCAACTTTATTAACATCAAAGGCCGCTGTCTCCGTGAGAGAAGATATTTCCTGATAAATATCTAACTTTACAAATTCTCCCTCGCTTACGCGTGGTGTGAGTCTCAGGGTTATACCTATATCTTTTCTTTCAATACTTTGAAGGATAGTTCCACCTGTGGTCTGGCTCTGCCCTGTTATGAATGGCACATTTTCACCCACAACTATCTCTGCCTTTTGATTGTCGGTAGTTAGAAGATGAGGTGTTGAGAGGACATTTACATCACCTTCGGTCTGTAATGCCCTCACAAGAGCGCCTACGTTCAGATACTCCTTACTCCCGAACTTAAAGGTTCCTTGGACTACACCCGCCGCCATACCGGAAAGGGATGCCAATGCCTCCGGCCCGGATACTGCGGCCCCAATACCCCCGAAATTGGTTCCTCCGAATCCCGTTGTTGACTGACTGATATTGCCCGCACTGTCTGTAGGTGTCATTGCCCTGAATTCAATTCCAAGTTCCTTCATCTTTGAGAGGGATATCTCCATAATAGCAGCCTCTACATAGACCTGCCTGCGTCTCATATCAAGTTTTTTTATAACCTCTTTTACCGAATCATAGTCATCCGGGTCTGCTGTTATTATTAAGGAGTTTGTGAATCTGTCTGCGGTAACACTTATCTGAGTTGTTGGTGGTCCTCCAGGCATTCCTCCCGGCTGAGCAGCCGGCTGCCTTGCAAAGAGGTTTGTAAGTGTCTTGGAAATCTCTTCTGCCTCTGCATTTTCCAGAGAATATACATTTATTTTACCTTTACGCGGCAGACCCTCTCTGTCTAAAGAGGAGAATAGAGATACAAGCCTCTCAACATTTTTTGCTGTATCGGTCAGTATAATTGTATTTGTCTGAGTATAGGCATTTATAACCCCATTTTTTGATATTAAAGGGGTTACAAGCCTTACCGCTTCATTTGCATTCAAAAATTCAAAGGGTATCAGCCTCGTTACAAAGCCTTCCCCTTTCCCCTCTTCTGTAAGAACTGGGGTCCAACTCTGTTTTGCATCGCTGAGGGGGATTATCTGGATAAGGTTGTCAGAGGGAATAGCAGTAAATCCCTTGAATTGGAGGACGGAGAGAAATAACTCGTAAAGTTCCTCTTGCGTGATCTCCTTCGGAGAGATAACGGTAACTTTTCCTGCCACCCTTTCGTCAAAGACGAAGTTTTTTCCAGTTATATTGCTGACAAATCTAATGAATATAGGAAGCTCAATATCCTTAAAATCTATCTTGCCGGGCAGACTCTCCTTATCGAGGGAAGAGAGGAGAGATACAAGCTTCTCAATATTTCTTGCTGTATCAGTCAGTATAATTGTGTTTGTCGGGGTATACGCATTTATAATTCCATTTCTTGATATAAAGGGGCTGGCTACCTTCACTCCGTCATTTGCACTCAGATAATTGAGAGGTATCAGCCTCGTTACAAAGCCCTCCCCTTTTTCTTCTTCAGTAAGAACTTCTGTCCAACCCTGTTTTGCATCGCTTAGTGGAATTATCTGGATAAGATTACCAGAGGGGACAGCGGTAAATCCCTTAAACTGGAGGACAGATATGAGCAACTGATAGAGTTCATCTACAGAGACCTCTTTCGGAGATATAATAGTAACTTTTCCAGTTAACTTTTCATCAATAAGGAAGTTCTTTCCGGTTACCTCGCTGACAAGCCGTATAAATACAGGAAGTTCTACATCTTTAAAATCCATCTTAACGGTTTTAGGAGTTTTCTGACGGGCGACTTCGGAGAAGGCAGGGGATGCTGTTAGCAGTAAGCAGCAGATAGTGAGCAATGAAAAAGCAAAAACCTTTGATAAATGATATATAAAAAATCTAAATTTTAATTTCAATTTTTACCTCCTAACCCAAACGAGTCGGAAAAGGTTATAACTACAGTATTTCAATATTGATGCTTTCCCTTTTTCCCCCCCTGCTGAGGTCAAGCGTTATCTTTCTTTCGTTTTTTATCTGATGGAATAGCTGGTAGAGGGTATCAGGACTTTTTATCTCAACACCGTTTACCCTTTCTACTATATCATTATTCATCAGCCCCATTTTCGTATAAATGCTCTGAGGTATTATATTAAATATCCGGTAACCTGATGTCTTTCCTTCAATCATGTTTGGAACAACCCTCGCCTGGGTCATTACCTTATTCAGGTCGGAGAGTGTCATTTCAACTTCTCTCTGGTCGAGGCGGACCCCTTTTCCTGTGCTCACAATATCTGTACGAGGTCCCGCCCCCTTCTGTTTTAAGGGTTCAGTCTCAACAAATTTAGCTTCAATAATTTCTTTTATATCTCCTTTCTTCAATACAACTGTACTCTTGTCTATCTCGTGAATAAGCCATCCATTTCCGACATCACCATTTATTTTGTAAAGCTCCTGGGTATTATTAGCAGGATTTATAATAACGGCATAGGGATATGCGCCTGTGATGGTTCCAATGAGCTTTAAGAGCGGTGCTGCCTCCTGGGGAAGCGGGGTCTCAGCCCTATCCTCAAGAGGTGGAGCCGGCGGAATAAATTGCTTCTTAACCCTTTTGGGAATAGTAAAAGAAGGCAGGGTATGGATAGCCCTTCTGCTAATAGTGTTTACCATATCAGCAGCAAGGAATGCACTCACACACAGGAAAAAGACCTTTAGGCTTATATCCAGAGCTTTATAATTCACACATCTATAAATATCAGAATGTTACGAAATTGTCAATCTTTATAGGTTTAGTCTTGCCAAAGTGAATCGTATAATATAATATTTTTTTATGGACATGGATATATCCTTAAAGGGATTTCTTCAGCCTGAAAAAGGGGAGCAGAATCTCAAGGCAATAGATGCTATTTTAAAAAATAAGATACCCGATTCCCATTATTTTATATCTCTCATTCTTGAGGCTTCGGTAGGCTCTTTTGACCCTGACAGGGCGCTCAATAATTTTGAGAGGTTTTTTGCAGGCAATGAGGATGCCTCTCTCCTTGATAAAATATTTTCTGAGGCGGTTAAAAATATCAGGACTCTCTCCTTTCTCTTTTCAGGGAGTCAATATCTAAGTGATATTCTGATTAAGACCCCTTTCTATATAACATGGCTTTTGAATCCGGAAATAATAGAGAAACCGCGATTTAAGGACAAAATGTATGATGACATTTCCAGAAGATTTTACAATTCTGCCGACTATAAAGAAAAAATGACTATCCTCCGCAGATTCAGGAATATGGAATTTTTAAGGATAGGGTTAAGGGACCTTATAAGAAAGGCTGATACTGCCGAGACCATGGAAGACCTCTCAAATGTGGCGGATGTATGTCTGCAGATTGCTTATGAATATTGCAACGGGGAATTAATAAAGAAATATGGAGTTCCATATTTTGAAGATATGGATGGGACAAAAAATACTTGTGAATTCACAATACTCGGTATGGGTAAATTGGGAGGGAAGGAGTTAAATTTTAGCTCTGATATAGATATACTTTATATATACTCCTCCGATAAGGGGAGCACGGATGGTATCCGTTCTTCTGATGGGAGGATTGAGGGTCGTATAACTAACCATGAATATTATGTCCAGCTTTCGCGGATGATTACAAAAATAATTTCCGAGATAACCGATGAAGGGTATGTCTTTAGAATAGACCTTGATTTAAGACCTGAGGGTAAGAGCGGTGATATAACAAACTCCATGAGGAGTGCTGAGATATACTATGAATCGTGGGGTGAAACATGGGAGAGACAGGCACTTTTGAAATGTCGTCCTATGGCTGGGAGTATGGAATTAGGGAGGCAATTCCTTGAGATGATAAGACCTTTTATATTCAGAAAATATTTGGATTTTTCAGCCTTGAGAGAAATAAAGGATATGAAGGATAAGATAAATATATCTCTTGAACAAAGAAAAAGTATAGGGGAAAATGTAAAGCTGGGATACGGCGGAATAAGGGAGATTGAGTTTATTGTTCAGTCCTTTCAGTTGATATATGGCGGAAGAGAGAAATGGTTGAGGGAAAAAAATTCTCTGAGGTCCCTCCATCGCATATCAGAAAAGGGATTCCTTTCTTATACAGAGTATTTCAGCCTCTCAAATGCCTACCTTTTTTTAAGAGACCTTGAGAACAGGATTCAGCTCGTAAGTGGAAGGCAAACCCATGAAATTCCCCATGATACAAAAGAGAGGATGACACTTTCAAAAAAGATGGGCATAAGACGAATTTCAGATTTCGGGGGGGGTATCAGCTGGATGGGGCTTAAGGATTTGGATTTAATGGAAGCGTACAGTTATCATACGAAAAATGTAAGGAGGCTGTACGATAATCTCTTCTCTGCAGATATATATGATATTACTGAAATGAAAGAGGAGGGGGCTAAGTGGCAGATAGATATAGATGAGATATCATCTGTTGCTTCTTTGAGGGAATTTGGTTTTAGGATGCCGGAGATGACACGCAGAAATCTTCTCCTGATGAGGGACGGCGGAGCCTTTGCCCATCCTACCATCAGAAGCAAAAGATATTTTAATCAGATGCTCCCGGCACTTTTAAAGGTGTGTATCAGCATGCCTGACCCTGATTTGACAATTAATAACTTTGAAAAATTTGTAGATGCCGGCAGGGTCAGGGAGTCTATATATTCTGTTCTATCTGGAAATGAAATGGCTATTGGAAATCTTTGCCACCTTTTCGGGATGAGTCAATACCTTTCAGATATACTTATTCATCAGCCGGAATTGATAAGCTCTGATTTTGCGGTGGAAAATATTTATCAGAAAAAGACAAAAAATGGATTAAGAGAGGAATTAGGCGGTATCTTAAAATCTGCAGATTCCTATGAAAAATCACTGGATGAACTCTGTAAGTTTAAAAGGGGAGAGGAACTTAGAATCGGCTTGAGAGATATATTAGGAATTGCTGAACTTCCGCAGGTTATGTCAGAACTTTCAGGTCTGGCTGATATATATGTGGAGTTTTCACTTAAATTGGTAGAGGATGAGCTTATCAGGAGGTATGGAACGCCAATGAAAAATGATAATAAAGAGAGCAGATTTGCAATTGTGGGGCTTGGCAAATTGGGTGGAGAAGAACTAAACTTTGGTTCAGATTTAGACATAATTTTTGTCTATTCAGATGATGGAGAGACGACAGGAAATCTTAAATCAGGAGATAAAATCAGCAACCAGCTTTTTTTCTCTAAACTTTGTGAAAAATTGATATACGCAATAAGCGGAATGACCCGCTTTGGTTTTGCCTATCGCATTGATACAAGACTCAGGCCTGATGGTGAAAAGGGTGTTCTGGCTATGCCCCTGAATGGATACAAAAATTATTATCATAAAAGGGGTGAGATATGGGAGAGACAGGCGCTCATAAAGGCAAGATTTATTGCAGGGGATGAAGATGCTGGAGAAAGGTTAATAGATATAATCCATCATTTTGTGTATAATACGCCGTTTGAAACATCTGCCGCCGGGGAAATTGACAGGATGAGAAAGAGAATGGAATACGAACGGGTGAGGGCAGGTGAATCTCAAAGGGATATAAAATTTGGCAAAGGCGGGATAGCAGACATAGAGTTTATTGTGCAGTTTCTTCAGCTTAAATATGGTGGCAAGTTTAAAGAACTTCGGGGGACAGGGAGTTTGGAAACATTAAAACTCCTCCATAAAAAGAAATTTATATCAGAAGAAAATTACCATGTGCTTTTAGATGGCTACATATTTTTGAGAAAAATAGAGAGCAGGATAAGAACAGATTATGACCGCCCTGTAGATGTTATTCCTGAATCGGAAGGGGAACTTATATTGTTAGCAAAGAAACTTGGTTATAGTGATAATGGAGGCAGTGCGGTGGAGGAATTTCATAAAGACCTTGAATCCTGCACTGAAAATGTGAGAGAGATATACAACATGGTATTTGAAAATACTGATGTATAAAATTTTACTATCCCACTACATTGCATCTCCTTACCCTGAATTTAACCTTTAATTCTTTTTCCGTAATCCTTCTGCACTCTTCTTCATCCACCTCCGGCATATCAACAATTGTTGCTGTAACTTCGCCTATATAATTTTTTGCCTCTCTGATAAATTCTTTTACGGATTCGTAGGCGCCATTCTTAAGTGCAGGATGGCAGATTTTATTATATTTTTCGCCATTTTCTGCATTGAGACTTACAGAGATTGAATCCACGAGACCCTTTAATTCAGGGAGGATATTCCTCTTGTTTATCAGATTGCCGTGTCCATTTGTATTTAATCTTATCTTTCCTCCCATCTCTTTTATCTCCTTTGATATTTCCTTTATTAAATTGAGTCTTAATGTCGGTTCTCCATATCCACAAAATACAATCTCATCATATTTAACAGGGTTGCCAATCTCTTTAAGAATCTCCTCTGCTGACGGCTCTTTCTCAAGTTTAAGATTATATCCCTGCACATAGGGGTCTGTAGTTCTTGTACAGAAGGAACATTCATTTGTGCAGCGATTGGTGATATTGAGATAGAGGGAGTTCCTTATCTTGTATGTAATCCTGCCACTTCCATCAGTTATTCCGATGTTAAAGAGATTATATACATTCAACATAATCACCCTTTCAATATCTTCAATACTCACCCCTTTTATCTCCGCTATCTTTTCTGCCACATATCTTACATAGGCAGGTTCATTTCTTTTGCCCCTTACCTGCTGGGGTGCGAGGAAGGGACAATCAGTTTCTATTAACAGTCTGCTTGCAGGGATGGATTTAACAAGGTTTCTTAATTTTTCAGTCTTTGGGAATGTAACAGGTCCTGCAATAGAGATGTAAAATCCCATCTCCATATACATCTTCGCCATATCTTCGTCTCCAGAAAAACAATGCATAATCCCGCCCGATTCAGACCCCCATTCCTGTTTTAATATATTGAACGTATCATCTCCTGCGTCACGACTATGAACAATTATGGGTTTCTTAAACTCCTTAGCCAGTCTTAGAAGGTTTATAAATTCCCTCTTCTGAATATCTCCTGGAGAGTGATTTTTGTAATAATCAAGTCCAATTTCACCAACTGCAATTACCTTTGGGTAGGCGAGCAGCCTCTCCAGTTCTTTATAGGTTTCCGTATTTATCTCTTTTACATCGTGTGGATGGATTCCTACAGAGGCATATATGAAATCGTATCTGCGGGATAATTCTACTGCATCTTTACTACCCTTCAGATTGGAGCCTACATCAATTATCAGGGAGACGCCTGAATCTGCTGCCCTTTTTATAACCTCTTCTCTATCCCCGTCAAACTGGGACATCTCAAGATGGGCATGTGTATCAATCATATATTTTTAGCGTCCTATATTAGTTTCTGGTGAAAAATTAACGGAAGTGAGAAAAATGTCATTTTTCACCGCACACTTATATTAATATCCCAGCCTATATTGTATTTTGATAGAAGTGAGGTGATGATGGTGAAGGAGTTGGTCATGAGGAGTATGCCGAGGGCTACCAGAAATACACCGCTTACCATGGATATATGCCACATCCATCTGTTGAGTTTCTTAAAATGAGTAAGGGATGAGTTGACTGCAAATGATATAAGGAGCAGGGGGAGACCAAGTCCTGCAGAATATACAGCGAGGAGTTCCATACCCTTTATTACCGATTCTTTTGTGCTGGCAATTAATAAAATTGAACCGAGTATTGGACCGATACATGGTGTCCACCCTGCTGCAAAGGCAACACCTACAAGGAATGTCCCAAGGTAACCGGCAGGTTTGTTCTGTATGTGTATTCTGTTATCAGACATGAGAAATTTTAATTTCAGCACACCCATAAAGTACAGTCCAAATAGTATTATTATAGCTCCGCCAACTTTTCTTATTATATCCTGATTTGAAAGGAAGAATTTACCTATGGATGTAGCACCTGCACCGAGCATTGTAAATATAAAGGAAAAACCAGCAATAAAGAGGAGGGAATTTTTGGCTGTAAGCCACCTTATCTCTTTTCTATTATCTGCAGATGTCAGCTCTTCATAGGTCAGACCTGTTATAAATGTTATGTAGAAGGGGACTACTGGAAGCACACATGGGGAAACAAAGGACAATAGCCCTGCAAAAAAAGCCATTATGATTGATACATCCGGTGCAAAATCCATAACTATATAATATCAGAAATGGGAAAAAAGAAGAAGATAAAACAAATATCCAATGCTGCAAAAACCTTTTCTTTCACTTCCGTTAATTTTCTTTTTGCCCTTTTATAGAATTAACAATAGAACAAAAAGAAAATTAAAAAGTCGTTCAAGAAAAGTTTTTACAGCACACTCACACATTAAACCTGAAATTCATTATATCCCCATCTTTCACTCCATATTCCTTGCCTTCAAGCCTCAGAAGTCCCTTGTTCCTCCCTTCAGATAGGGAGCCGCATTTGATAAGGTCTTCATAGCCGATAACCTCTGCCCTTATGAACCCCTTTTCTATATCTGAGTGTATAACGCCTGCAGCATTGACTGCCCTGGTCTCTTTCCTTATTGTCCATGCCCTTACTTCATCTTCCCCGACAGTAAAAAACGATATTAGTCCAAGTAAATTATAAGATGTCCTGATAAGGCGGTTAAGCCCTGACTCATTGATACCTAATTCTGTTAAAAATGGCAACGTCTCTTCTTTATTTAACTGGGAAATCTCCATCTCTATCTTCCCGCATATATGAAATACAGCAGTATTGGGCTGATTTGAATAATTCTTTACATCAGGGTCTTGAATCTCCTTCCCTATCAAATCCTCCCCAGTGTTAAGTATCATCAGCATCGGTTTTGAGGAGACTAACTGAAATCCCCTTAAAATCTTTGTTTCGTCTTCTGAAAGCTGCAATGTTCTGATGGGTTTCTCTGACTCAAGACATGCCTTGCATTTTTCAAGAACCTTTTTTTCTTCCTCAAGCCCTCTCCCTTTTCCAAGCTTTGTCTGTTTATCAATCCTTTCCAGTCTGCCCTCTATAACTGCAAAATCAGAGAACATTAATTCAGAGTCAATATTCTGAATATCTGCCTTAGGTGTAGGCAGTTTCCCATTATCAAAAAGTCTCACAACATGTGCTACGGCATCTACAGTCTTAATAGATTGAAGGATATCTTTCCCCCTGTCTGTTGCCTCTCCTGTAAGCCCTGCTACATCAATGAATGTCAAATCGGCATAGACTACCTTCTTTGGATTAAACATCTTTGCCAATATATCAATCCTCTCATCCGGCACCTTTATCACACTTATATTTGGTTTGGCTGTTGCCGCCCCGCCTCCGACTTTTGCACTTGCACCCGTGAGGGCATTAAACACAGTGGTTTTTCCTGAATAGGGTAATCCTATTATACCTATCTTCATTGTTGATTTATCTCCTTTATATCCATCATAACCCTCTTCCCGTCTTCAAGCTCTATAACAGCATTTTCCTGAAGCAGATTAATCTGGATTATTTTGCCTTTGCCTTCTTTGGTATCTACAACCTTTCCAATTTTTGGCAGATTTTTTTGAAGCTCTTTATATGTCTCATGTTCATAGGCAAGACAGCACATGAGCCTCCCGCAGACACCGGATATCTTCAGGGGGTTCAGTGCAAGATTCTGGTCCTTTGCCATCTTGATGGAGACAGGTTCAAAATCCTTTAAAAAACTTGCACAACACAGGTTTCTGCCGCAAGGACCGCATCCGCCGAGTATTCTTGCCTCATCCCTGAATCCTATCTGCTTCATCTCTATCTTTGTATTGAAGTGATGTGCCATATCCTTTACCAGTTCCCTGAAATCTACTCTTTCCTCGGCAATAAAGTAAAATACAGATTTCTGAACATCAAAACTGAAGTCTACCCTGACAAGCTTCATCTTCAGTTCCAGTTCCTGTATTCTGTTCTGGCACATTTCAAAGGCTTTTCTTTCCATAGCCTCATTATTTTCTATCTGCTTTAAATCCTCTTCTGTAGCCTTTCTTACCACGCCCCTCAGTGTCTTCTGGATGAGGTCTTCCGGAATCTTCCTGCGCGCCATTGCTACAATACCAAATTCCAGTCCTTTTTCTGTTTCTACAATACACCTGTCCCCCACCATCAACAGGAGACCATCGGATTTGAAGTCATTGACCCTGCCGCTGCTTTTAAATCTGACCCCAACTACAAATATTGAGGTGTCAGATTCACTGGAATCTGTCATCTCTTATACCTCCCATTTCCATCATCATTGTCTCTATTGCCAGTTGTGGGTTTGCGTTTTTCTTTAACAGGATTTCTGTTTTGTGAACTGCCTCATACATATTTATAATAAACGGGGCTTTCAGCTTAACTGAAAGTTCTTCAAGCTTATCCCTAATATCTTTATTAATAATGTGGTCATCCCTCCCGGTTTTATTGATTACTATTGTATCCCTGATGAGGTCATTAATGAAATTCAAAAATTCAGGGAGGGCTTCTTTTTTTCCAGCAAGTCTTTTGGATTCTGTAAATATGTATTCCGTATCTTTTGTAATGGAGGCAGTTACCAGTTTCAATGCCTCCTCCCGCAGTTTGCAGACTGACCTGTAATCCATAGCAACTGCCCTCCCCAGCCTGCCTCTGGACAGAGAAGAAATAATTGATGCCTCGCCTTCTTTAATGTGGTAATTTTTAATCAGTATCTCCTTTATATGTTCGTTTGAGAGGGTGTTGAATTTTATTATCTGACAGCGGGAGACAATAGTTGGCAGAAGGGAATGTAAATTTGATGTAATAAGTATTATAACCGTTTCTCCGGATGGCTCCTCCAATGTCTTAAGAAAGGCATTAAATGACGCAGTAATCATATCCTCTGCACAATCTATTATAGCAATCTTTCTCTTGCCTTCATACGGTTTTAAAGACAGCCTCCTCTGAAGTTCTCTTATGGCTCCAATCTTAATTGACCTGCTCTCCTTATCCTCATCTTCATCCCCAAAATTCCTCTTAAGCTCACTTATTGTATTTGCTTTTGCATCACCACCCTCTTTTTTGATGATAGTTAGATCCGGGTGGTTCAGGCTATTAATATTTCTACATGAAAGACATTCGTCACAAGAATCCCCATTTCCCGCAATGATAGGGTTAAGACAATTGAGTGCCTTTGCAAATGTAATGGCAGTAAGCTTCTTCCCAATGCCCTCTTCACCCGCAAACAGATAGGCATGAGATACAGTCCCTTTAGTAAGGCTGTTCTCCAGTATCCTCTTTGCCCTTTCCTGCCCAAGAATATTGTTGAATGACATAAATATACTAAACACAAATTTTACTAATGGACTAATTAGTTGATACTGAAAAATGACTTTTTTGAACGACTTTTTCCGGTGGATTATAAAAATTTTTCCTTACACCGCAATTTTCTTTTGTTCCATCTCCACTATTCTAATTATTTCTTTTTGTATTTTTTCTATTCCCTTAGTTGCATCCACTACCTTCACTCTATCAGGCTCCTCCGATGCAATTTTGAGAAAGCCTTCCCTGACCTTTTCATGGAAATCCAATGTCTCTTCTTCAAACCTGCTCTCTGAAAGGTTGCTTTGTAGGACATTGACATTTATATTTCTGCCCCTTGCCCTCGCCAATCCTGTCTTTACATCCATGTCAAGGAGTATTGTGATATCAGGTTTTATATCATTTGAGGCTATCATGTTTAATCCTTCTATGATTTCTGTATCAATCCCCCTCCCATATCCCTGATAAGCGATGGTGGAATCAATGAAACGGTCACACAGAATAAACTCCTTATCATTTCCTCTGACTCCCGACTCCCGACTCCCGACTCTTAACTCTTTTATCAGTTGCGCCCTGCATGCCTCATATAAAAATAACTCTGCAATGCTACATATATTTTTATTTTCAGGATTAAGGAGTATCTTTCTTATCTGGTCTCCGATTAATGTTCCACCCGGCTCCCTTGTCTCGTATACAGAATAGCCTTTCTCACGAAGGTGGTTTGCAAGCAATTTTAATTGTGTTGTCTTTCCACATCCCTCAATCCCTTCAAAGGTAATAAATTTTGGCATAAATAAAACCGTTTAAACCGTTTAATCCGCTAAATTATGAAATCGCACACTCCTTCATATCCCCCTTAAGTTTTTCTATTGCATGAGGGATTGCCGGCAGAATTACAGATAGATTTTCCCTTACAGCCTTTGGGCTCCCCGGCAGGTTTATTATAAGTGTCTTACCCCTTACTCCTGCCACAGCCCTTGATATCATGGCGGTATGTGTCTTCTTGAGACTCTCTGCCCTCATTGCCTCTGCCATTCCTGGAACCTCCTTTTCAATAACCTCCACCGTTGCATCAGGGGTTACATCCCTTGGGGACAGCCCCGTTCCGCCTGTAGTAAAAATCGCATCTACCTTTATTATATCTGATAGATTGATAAGCCTTTTTTTGATAATATCCTTTTCATCAGGTATGACCTCATAGCTAATTATTTCGGCAGGAAGCCCCTCAATTATCTCCCTGATAACCTGTCCGCTTTTATCTTCCCTTTCACCCCTTGAGCCCTTATCACTCATGGTCAGTATTGCAGCCCTTATCATATCTTAAATTTACCACGATTTATAACAGTTCAGCAAGGGTGAAGTTTTCTCCAAAAATCGGAAAAGAATGGAATTGTAAACCTATTTGGAATTTTCTTTATCAGTTTTTGTTATTTTTTGGTTTGAAATATGGAGATATGTTTGATAGCATAATCAAAAATGATACCAAAGATAGCGGTAAAAAAGGTAATATCAAAATGTATAATGTCCGTTGACCCTGCTACTTCTGTGAAAAGGGCTGCCGAGATAATGGAGGCACAAGAGGTAGGAAGTCTTCTTGTTAAAAAAGGTGAGGAATTTTTAGGAATAGTTACAGAGGTGGATTTCACCCATAAAGTAATGAGAGGTGAACTTGACCCTCATAAGACAAGTGTTGAGCATGTAATGAGTTCCCCCCTTATAAACATAGAAGGTGACAGTTCTATTGAAGAGGCACAGGAGGTGATGAAGAGAAGAGGAATCAGACATCTCCTTGTTACCGACAAAGGAAAGCCTGTTGGGGTAGTATCAGCCAGAGACCTCGTCTACTTTGAATACCCTGAAGGAGGGGAGCCGTTCTGGCCCAACCATGCAATAAAAAATGCCCTTGTTATGCTGATATGTCTTGCTGTTTTAATTACCCTCGCCACATTCAGCCCTGCACCAATGGAGTCAAAGGCAAACCCATTTTTCACGCCCGAACATATCAAACCGCACTGGTATTTCCTCTTTTCTTATCAGATATTGAAGGCAGCAGAGGTTTTCAAATCAATCCATATTGAACTGCCAAAACTCATTGGGGTTATGGGGCAGGGGTTGATAATATTCTTTATTTTGCTCCTACCGTTTTTGGATAAAAATCCGGAAAGGCACTGGAGGAAAAGACTTCTGGCTATAAGTATAGGACTTCTTATGACACTTATTATAGTTATTTTAACAGTGTGGGGATATGTTTCATGAGGCATGAGGCAAGAGATAAGAGGCAAGAGGCAGGAAAAATCTTGTACCTTACAGCATATATCTGGTTTTTATCTTGCTTCTTGCTTCTTGCTTCTTGCTTCTATTCTGAGGCACGGGCACAGGATATTTGCATATCGTGCCATAAGGAAATGGAAGAGGAAAGATTGAAGCTTCCCACGGTAGAATGGGAAGCGAGTATTCATAAAATTGAAAAGGTTAGATGTCACAACTGTCACGGTGGAGACCCTGAATCAGGGCATGGAGTTGGTTTTATGGGAAAACCTGCGAGGAAGGATATACCAAAATTCTGCGGGAGATGTCATATCCGGCAATTAAACAATTACCAAAAAAGTAAGCATGAGAAACTTCTCTCCGAGAGGAAGGAAGAGGGGGGTGCTACATGTGTGGATTGTCATGGGTATCACAAGATAAAAGGGGTGAAAGATACTGAATCACCTGTATATTATTTAAATGTCCCGGAGACATGCAGCAGATGTCATTCCGATTCGGTTAGAATGAAACAGTTTAAAATACCCACCAATCAGCTTGAGTTGTATAAGGAAGGAAAGCATGGTCTTGCCCTTTATGGCAGGATGCCTGAGGTAAGAAAAACATCAGCTCCTAATTGTGCGGTATGCCATGGCCATCATGACCCTATGATTTCTGCCCATCAGGATATACCCCGTATAT
This sequence comes from Nitrospinae bacterium RIFCSPHIGHO2_02_FULL_39_82, assembly GCA_001804915.1. Taxonomy (GTDB): domain Bacteria; phylum Nitrospinota; class Nitrospinia; order UBA9942; family UBA9942; genus PLOWO2-12-39-15. Next base: position 28,328 of record MHDI01000055.1, read on the forward strand.
GCGGGAAGTGTCATCCCTCAACCTTTGATAATTTCAAAAAGAGTCTTCACTTTGACGCCCTCAAAAAGTCAGGAGACCCATCATGTGCCTACTGCCATGGCAATCATAAGGTAATTAAACCTGCAGGCGAGATATTTTCTAATTTTAAAAAGGGAGAATGCGGGGAGTGTCATGACCAGTCTTCAAAAGAATTTAAGGTTGGGCTGAATATAAAAAAAATAATAAAAGAGATTGACGATTTAAGAAATGAAGCAATCGGCAGTATAGAAGAAGTTAAAAACTATGGCAGAAATACCGGGGATTTAGAACAATTGTATAATGAACTTAACGGAAATATCCTCATGATTGCACCTGTAACTCACTCCCTTGATTTAGATAAAATAAATGAATATGTGAATAAAATAACAAAGACCTCACAGGAGGTTAAGGGAAAGGTAGAGGAATTTAAAAAGGAAATCAGTCGTCGCTATATGGTATATGCAGTCTCCATGATAATGATATTTACTGCTGTTATTATCCTTTCCATGCAGCTCTATATTTATAAGAGGACAGAGAAATAATTAATTAGTTCACACTGAAAAATGACTTTTTAGTATCAATTAATTAAGGAAATAAGACATGGTAATATAATTCACAGATATTTTTTCAGTCCTCTGCTTTTCAATATCTCCACTATCTTTTTCACATCCTGTGCCTTCTCCTTCGGGCAGATGAGGATGGAGTCTTTTGCGGCAACAATGACAAGGTCTTTCAATCCGATGGTGGCAACCAATTTTTTCGGACTGTGTATGATGCAACCCTCTGTATCAATGGCTGCATAATCTCCAACCACTGCGTTATTAAAATTGTCCTTTTCAAGAATGTCGTAAAGTGCCATCCATGTTCCGATATCGCTCCATCCTGTATCGCATGGAATTACCGCCACATTGTCAGCCTTCTCCATTATACCGCGGTCAATGGAAATACCCTTTATTCGTGAATATACATTTTTTACAACCTTCTTTTCTTTTTCAGTTTCAAGAACTTTCTCAATCTCCATAAGTCCATCAAATAAATCAGGCAGAAATCTTTTTATCATCTCAAGGATTGTATTTACCTTCCATATAAAGACACCACTGTTCCAGAAATAGCTGCCGCTGGCAACAAATCTCCTTGCCCTTTT
>MHDI01000056.1 GCA_001804915.1 Nitrospinae bacterium RIFCSPHIGHO2_02_FULL_39_82
GCCTTTTAGCCTTTCATTTTCCTTTAATCTTTTGATATAGTAGGCGGTGAGAGGATTTGAGGGAAAAATGATTCCTTTAATAGTAATTGCAGGTCCTACGGCGGTTGGAAAGAGTGATGTAGCATTTGAGCTGGCAGAGAGGCTTGATACGGAAATCATCAGTGCCGATTCCATGCAGGTATATAAATATTTTGACATAGGAACTGCAAAGTCGTCTGCTGAAAGACGCAAAGAGATTCCTCATCATCTGATAGATATTGTAAATCCTGATGAGGATTTCAGCGCCGGGGAGTTTAATGAGAGGGCTTTTGAGATTGCAAAAGAATTAAACAGAAAGGGGAAGATTCCCCTTGTAACAGGAGGCACCGGTCTGTATATAAAGGCATTGATAGAAAACCTTGCCTGTGGTATCAAGAAAGATAATAAGATAAGGGAGAGGATAAAAAGAGAATTTGAAGCAAGGGGAGAGAAGGCAATGTATGAAAGGCTGAGGAAAATTGACCCATCTGCTGCCAGCAAAATTCACCCGAATGACAGGTATAGAATAGAAAGGGCTTTGGAGGTATATTATTCATCAGGCAAGCCAATATCTGAGTTTCACAGGGAGGATAAAAACAGAAGCAAGAAGCAAGAGGCAAAAGGCAAGAGGGAGAGGTTCAAGGTAAGCTATTTTGTGCTTAATATGGATAGAAAATTACTTTATAAAAGAATAGAGGAAAGGGTAGATGGAATGATTTCAGCAGGGCTTCTATATGAAACAGAAAAGATTTTAAAGATGGGTTATGATAAAAATTTAAAACCCTTTCAGTGCCTCGGGTATTTACAGATGATAAAATATCTGGACGGTGAGATGGATTTTGATTCTGCTGTTCAGGAGATAAAAAAGGAGACACGGAGATTTGCCAAAAGACAGCTTACATGGTTCAAGGGTGTAAAGGATGCGATATGGATTGATATTTCTGAAACAGGGGACATCAAAGAAACCAGCACACAGATTTACAGGATGTGTCATGATTTGCAAAGATAGAGCAGAAGTCAGAAGCAAGAAGCAAGAAGCAAGAAGCAAGAGAAATCTATTTTCTTGCCTCTTGCCTCTTGTCTCTTGCCTCTTGTTTTTCCGGTCTGCCAATGCTGAGGATTCACTGTTAAGGGAGTCTGTAAGGTTTATAAAGGATGGTGATTATCAGGGTGCAATCCAGATACTTGATTCTATTAAAGAGAGATATGCAGGGACAGGGTGGGAAGAGAGGTCCATCTATCTTTCAGCTCATATTTATATGAAAACAGGGTTATTTGAGGATGCATTAAAATCTTTTAAAAAGGTAGCCGATGGGTATCCTCCCCTTTCTGATTATGCAGAATATAATATGGCAAGAATCTATACAGAAAAAGGGGAGTATCAGATGGCTTTTGATATACTCAATTCACTCCTTGAAAAACATCCTCTCACACGATTAAAGGCAAGGGCGAAATTTGACATGGCAAGAAATATCCTTATGCTGAAGGACTTTGCCAATGCCTTGAAGGAAATTAAAAATTTCATTGCAGAATTTCCATCTGATGAGAGAATTACAGAAGGTTACTTATGTCTCGCACAATCCCTCGAAGGACTGGGGGAAAAGATAGAGGCATACAATACCTATAAATTTTTATATTATAACTATCCACTTGACCCAATAAATGAAATTGCGCTGAATAAAATATTAGAGATAAAGAGAGATGAATCCATTAAATTTCCACCTGCAGATAAGAGAGAGGAGATTAAGAGGATTGAGGAATTGATAAAAGGTAAAAACTATAATATGGCGATAAGTGAATTAGTGGAGATGTCAAAAAAATATAAATATGACCCCTTCAGAGAAATGGTGTTGTTTAATCTTGCTATTGCATACAAATACAGCAGGAGCGATTCAAAGTGCATTCAGACCCTGCATGATTTCTTCAGAAATTTTCCTGAAAGTCCAAGGGCTGCTGAAGGCTTATATATGATGTCAAAGCTCTACTGGAACACAGGGGATACAAAAAAGGCGATTTACTATAGTAATGCTATTATGTCAAAATTTCCGAAGAGTGTATGGGCAGGGAAGGCATTATATATAAAAGCAAGGATTGCAGAAGATGAAGTGAAGTCAGATGAGGCAATAGAATTATATTCAAGACTATTAAAGTTTAGAGAGCCAAAGGAGTTAGCCGAAGAGGCGGCGTGGAGAATCGGATGGATATACTATCAGAAAGATGATTACCATAATGCGATTGAAAATTTCAGGAAAGGGATAGAGCTTTTTCAGAATTCTCAATATGCTGACAGCTTACTATACTGGATTGGTAGAGCAGGAGAAAAGTCAGAAAATGCAGAAATTGCAATCCAGTCCTATCAGAGACTTGTTACAGAATATCCATATACATATTATGGACACAGGGGATATGAAAGACTGGCGGAATATGGAATACGAAATACGGAATATGGAATGCAGAATGCAGGACCGGAGATATTGGAGCCGGAACATGAAACACCAACTCCGGAATCTAAAACACCGGATATGGAATATAGATTTGATGAGACAGGAAAATACCATATTGAAAGGGCGCAGGAATTGATAGAGATGGGGTTTTTGGAGGATGCGAGGGAAGAAATAAAATTTATCCCGCTATCTGACGAGGTTGCCTCTTTGCTATTTGTAAGCCGTCTCTATTCAAAGGCAGAGGCATATACAGATTCACTTGCCACACAGAACAGGATACTTGATAAATTAAAGAACGGGGAACAAGGGAGATTGACAAATGAATTCTGGAGTCTGTCTTATCCGCTGAGTTATTGGGAGATTGTATTGAGGTCATCTTCTGAAAATGACATAGACCCCCTTTTAATCCTCTCTGTGATAAGACAGGAGAGCGTCTTCAATAAAAGTGTCATATCTAAGGCAAATGCCTATGGATTGATGCAGTTGGTACCACAGACAGGGGAGAGGATATACAGGATTATATGGGGTGGAGAATTTAAGACTGACCTCCTTTTTGAGCCTGAAATAAACATAGAGATAGGGGCACGTCATTTATCAGAACTCCACCAGGTATATAATGGAAATCTTGTTTATGCCATTGCCACATATAATGCAGGTCCTATACCTGTCAGGAAATGGGTGGAGAATTTTAGCAGTCTTCCCAATGATGAGTTTATTGAAAAGATAACATACCCTGAAACAAGGGGGTATGTAAAAAAGGTATTAAGAAATTATGAGAACTATAAAAGGATATATGGCAAATCTGGAAAAGAGGATAAGGGTTGCAATGGAGGAGGATGCTGACCTCCTTATAGGGAATGCAAGGGTTGTTAATGTCTTTTCAGGGGAGATTATCAGGACAGATGTGGCAATATTTCAGGGTATTATTGTAGGCTTTGGAAAATACAGGGCAAAGGAGACCCTTGATATTCACGGTATGTATCTCTCCCCCGGTCTGATTGACGGTCATGTCCATATAGAGAGTTCAATGGTTTTACCTTCAGAATTTGCAAAGGGAGTAGTCCCGTCAGGCACCACCACCGTGGTTATTGACCCTCACGAAATAGCAAATATATTTGGACTGGAGGGGATAAAGTTCATGGTGAAATCAAGCAGGCATATACCACTTGATGTGTATGTTATGCTTCCCTCCTGTGTCCCTGTGTCGGATATGGAGACCTCAGGGGCAAGGCTAAATCATTATGACCTGTCCATCTTTGCCGATGAACCATGGGCATTAGGGTTGGCTGAGATGATGAATTACTCTGCTGTAATTCACAGAAATCCAGAGGTCTTGAAAAAGATACGCACAGTGAAGTGTAAGGTAATAGATGGACACGCACCTGGCTTATCCGGAAAAGGCTTGAATGCCTATATAAGTGCGGGGATCAAATCAGACCACGAATGCACAACTATTGATGAGGCGAGGGAGAAACTTAACAACGGCATGTATATAATGATTCGTGAAGGGAGTATTGCAAGAAACTTAAAATCCCTCCTTCCGCTTGTTACCCCGGAAAATAACAGGAGATTTATGTTTGTTACAGACGACAGAAATCCTATAGACCTCATCAATGAGGGGCATGTTAATTATTTGATTAGAACAGCCATAAAGGAAGGAATGAATCCTGTAATGGCTATAAAGATGGCAACCCTTAATCCTGCTGAGTATTTTCATCTCCATAAATTAGGGGCAATTGCCCCTGCCTATCAGGCTGACCTCGTTGCCGTTGAAAATCTCAGGAATTTTAAGGCAAGGATGGTGTTTAAAAAGGGGAAACTTGTAGCAGAAGACGGACATCTTCTGCCTGGAGCCATGTCAGAGCATTCAGTATATTTGAGGAGTTCAATGAATGTAAGGCTTCCTGATATTAAAGATTTTGAGGTGAGTGCAGAAGGTAATTTCATAAAGGTCATTGAGGTTATGCCGCATCAAATAACCACGAGGAAGAGGGTTGAAAAGGCAAGAATCAAATCAGGGCTGGCAGTTTCTGATGTAAAGAGGGATATTCTCAAGATTGCTGTAATAGAGAGGCATCTCTCATCGGGAAATATTGGGGTGGGATTTGTTAAAGGATTCGGATTAAAATTTGGTGCTATTGCTTCATCTGTTGCCCATGACTCTCATAATATAATAGCGGTCGGGACAAATGACAAAGATATACTCTCTGCTGTAAAGAAGGTTGTATATATGAAGGGAGGACAAGTGGTTGTAAAGAATGATAAGGTTATTGGGCATCTCCCCCTCCCTGTCGCAGGGCTTATGTCAGATAAATCCTTACGGGATGTTAAAAAGAGTATAGAAAGATTAACCTCCGCTGTCAGAAGTCTCGGGTGCAGACTTCCCAGCCCTTTTATGAGCCTTTCTTTCTTGTCCCTGCCTGTAATACCGGAACTTAGACTGACCGATAAAGGGCTGGTGGATGTGGAAAAGTTCAAAATTGTTCCACTGTTTGGAAGGGTATGATAAAAAGAGTTTTTACAATTTAGTCAATACTATTTATGAAAGAAAGAGTTGTAATTGCAATGAGTGGCGGGGTGGACAGTTCCACCGCTGCCGCAATTTTGAAGGATGAAGGATATGATGTAGTTGGTATATCCATGCAGATATGGGATTATTCTGCAGAAAAATCTGAGAGGTTCGGGACATGCTGTTCCCTCAATGATATAAACGATGCCAGAAGGGTGGCAGAAATGCTCGGCATACCATTTTATGTTCTGAATCTTGAAGAGGAATTTAAGAGAAATGTGGTGGAGTATTTTATTTCAGAATATATGAAGGGGAGGACGCCAAATCCATGCATACCATGTAACCAGAGTCTGAAGTTTGATGCACTCCTTACTTATGCCATGAAGATTGGGGCATCAAGGGTTGCAACAGGACATTATGCAAGGGTGGTAAAGGAGGGAGAGAGATATTTCATTGTTCGGGGTATAGATAGGGAGAAGGACCAGAGCTATTTCCTCTTTAGCCTTACACAGGAGCAGTTGAAGAGGGCTATATTCCCTCTTGGTGATTATACAAAGTCAGAGATTAGAAAGATAGCAAAGTCACTCAGGCTCAGAGTTGCGGAGAAAGAGGAGAGTCAGGAGATATGTTTTATACCTGACAACAATTATGGAGAGTTTATAAGAAAGAGAATTGATACAGATAAAATAAAAGAAGGGGAGATTGTAATGACCGATGGCAAAGTAGTAGGGAGGCACACGGGCCTGCCATTTTATACTATCGGTCAGAGAAAGGGACTGGGTGTGGGCTGGCAAAGACCTCTCTATGTCAGTGAGATAGATATAGACAACAATCGCCTCATTGTGGGTGAGAGTAATACTGTTATAAAAAAGGGGGCTGTTGTGGAAAATGTAAACTGGTCAATTTCAGAACCCCGAACTCAGAGCTCCGAACTCCGAACTTCAATAAGGGCTTCTGTGCAGATAAGGTATAGACATATCGCCTCAGATGCCGAGATTAAATTAAACAGAAATAATGCAGTAAATGTGATTTTTGATAAGCCTCAGAGGGCAATAACGCCGGGGCAGGCAGCAGTATTCTATCACGGAGAGAGGCTTATAGGTGGCGGATGGATAAAGAAGGTAATTGATGAGTAAGATTACAGTATGGTTTATAAGGGTGGCAATGAGCTATTTTATTATAGCCGCAGGAATGGGTGTGCTGATGATTATATGGCCGTGGTGGACGAGGACATATATTCCCGGTCATGCACACCTCAACCTGTTGGGTTGGATAAGTATGACAATCTATGGTGTTGCCTACCATATTATACCCCGCTTTAGCGGAAGACCGCTGTATAGCAACAGACTTGCGTGGCTTCATTTTTATCTTGCAAATATAGGATTGATTGGAATGGTGCTTTTCTTCGGATTTGTAGGGCACGGGAATCTGAGGTATGAAAAACACCTTTTATATTCTGCCATTGTGGAATTTACATCAATAGTGATATTTGTATATAACATGATGAGGACAATAAAATCAGCAGAGGGTTAAACTGAAAAGAGAATCATGCCTCACAATCAGACATTTCAGAATATAAATTAACCGTTTTTTTTACTTCTATTATCGTCTTGCATAACTCTTCTGGATTTTCTGCAATTACCCTTACCATCGGCTCTTTCCCGATATCACCGAGGTCGTAGATTATATCAGGGACAAAACCCGATTCTCTTGTAACCTTTTCCGTCCCCCATTCAAGAGATGACCCCTCTCTTTTTTTTGATTTCTCAGGTTCATCCTTTCTGTTAAAGTAAGCAATTTTTAAGTTCAAACTACGGCAGGCATTGATTATCTCAGGAGAATATTTTATATTCATCACAGCCCTCTTTGTATTATCAAATTTTATGGCAGTCAGGACAATACTTGCAATATGTCTTGATGCTCCACATTCAGGTCTTGATACAGTGATTATGTTGTTTCCATATTTTATAATCCTGCCGGGAAATGCCATTACATCCTCAAATCCCTTTGCATCGTGCAGGGCATAAGCCATATTGGACTGAACCTCTGGAATCAGTATTCCAATCTTTGCCTCTTTTAATCTTTCTATTGCCATCTCCATTTCTTTCAGGATTCGGTATTTTTCTGCATCCCTGTAAAGTTCGGCAATAGGATTTGTCGGTCCCCTGCCTTTTCCAATCTCAATAGAATTTTTTATTGCAGATGTTATGAAATCTTTTGCCCTCTTTACTGCATCATGCAAGGTATATCCCTTTGCCAGTTCTGAGGCAATAGCTGCTGAATATGTGCAACCTGTCCCATGGGTGTTTTTTGTCTCTATTCTTTCCGACTCAAATATAAAAAACTCCCCATCAGTATAAAGTATGTCTAAAACCCTTGTCCCTTGCCCATCCCCCTTATCAAAGGGGGATGGAGGGGGTTGTCCCCTTGCCCCTTCTATGAGATGTCCGCCCTTTATAAGAACATCGGCTCCAATCTTTTTCTTTATTTTTTCTCCTGCCATCTTCATATCCTCTATATCCTTTATCTTCATTCCTGAAATAAATTCTGCCTCAGGAATATTGGGTGTAATGAGAGTTGATAGAGGAAGGAGTTTGTTGATAAGTGTATCTCTTGCATCAGGTTTAAGAAGTAGGTCTCCGCTCTTTGCATACATGACAGGGTCAATGACGAGGTTAGGCATTTTATACTCTCTTATCTTTGAGGCAACGATTTCAATAATAGCAGAACTGCTCAACATACCAGTCTTGGCAGCATCCACACCGATATCACGGACAACAGAATCTATCTGGAGTGCTACAAATTCAGGAGGTAAATCATATATGCCCTGAACACCTACTGTATTTTGGGCAGTGATGGATGTGATGGCAGACATGCCATAAACACCAAGGGAAGCAAAAGTCTTTAAATCCGCCTGTATCCCCGCCCCTCCGCCAGAATCTGAACCTGCAATTGTAAGAACCTTTTTCATATCTGTTTTTCTATATCTGGATTTGGAACTCACTGCGCAATTGACGCTTTCTTTATGAGTGTATACAATATGGAACGATGACAGAACCTTTCATCTTCGCAATAACAACCTATTGCGATTGGAATTCTTCTTGCAATTTCTGCAAGGAGTTTTATAGCCTGACGACTTTCGGCATTTCTGGTCATTTCATTTTTATAAAGTTTAGCAAATTTACCCCACTTCTCTTTGATGTTTCCCTTCTGTTTAAAAGCACTCAAAAGTTGTCTGCTTGGTGCAACCGATGGAAACCATACATCAAAAAAGTTCATTTTTGCATAATCGTCCTTTTTGATACCCCGTGGTAAAAATCTTACTGTTCCTATGCGTATCCCCTCACCCTTTTTGCGGGGAGCCTTGCACTGATAGGTTTTCAATTTTAGTGGCATCAGTTATAATCCCTACAATGTTTGTTCTGTTGAGGTTATGAATTTATGGGGCTGATTATTGCATAGGGTTGTACTATTTTCAATGAAAATTAGTGATGGGAATAATGGATGTTAGCTGCCTGTTGAAGACAATTTATTTATTATGTCTTTAAGCAGACATGACATATTGCTCGATGGAATCAACCTTTTGAATAAGATCTTCAGGGCTTTTGCGGGATTGAATATCCTTCTTTAATTCCTCTAATTGATATTCAATGTCCAGCTTAACTTTCTCCTCCAGATATGATTGTCTAAACTCATTATTAGAAAACTGTTTTTTTAGATATTCTTTTGCGATATTCATTTTTCACCTCTCAAAATTTTTCTGATAGATTTCGCCTTTTTGATTTCATTTTTAGGTGTCTTCTGTTCTTTCTTCAAAAAGCCATGAGTGAAAATAATCTTCTTCTCGGATTCATAAAAATATAAACTCCGTGAAATTCTATTTTCAAAACTTACCCTGAGCTCAAATATCCCATCTTCAAGATGCTTGGATAAGTTTTCTTTAGGCTGTATCCCGCTATTTTTCAGTTCTATCAGCTTATCAATATATGTAAACATTTTAGCACGTTCCTTAATGGATAAGCTATCTAAAAACTCTATCATTGGAACTTTGCTATTAACTTCGGCGAAATCAAAAGTATATTCCATTTTATTCTGTCTATTAAGATATGGAAATTTACGGGCTGATTATTGCATAGGGTGAATTTCATTTTCTACCTGCTGCCTTTATAAAGGGTTTTAGTTCTTCCATCAGTTTTGCAAATTTTGCGGGTTTCAGGGATTGCGGTCCATCTGAATATGCCTCTTCAGGGCAGGAGTGGACTTCTATCATCAAGCCGTCTGCACCTGCTGCAATGGCTGCCTTTGCCATCGGTGCTACATATTCCCAGTGTCCTGTGGCATGGCTCGGGTCCACAATTATTGGAAGGTGGGTTTCTTTTCTTAAGACCGGAATACAGCTTAAATCAAGGGTATTCCTCGTAGCTGTCTCAAAGGTTCTTATACCCCTCTCGCATAGCATTACATCCTTATTCCCTTCTGATAGGATATATTCAGCAGACATTAGAAATTCCTTTATCGTGGTCATCAATCCCCTTTTTAAGAGGATAGGCTTATTAACCCCTCCTAATTCCTTGAGAAGGGGAAAATTCTGCACATTTCTTGCTCCAACCTGTAAAATATCAGAGTATTTTGCCACCAACTCTACATCCATTGGATTCATAATCTCTGTAACAAATGGCAGACCTGTCTCTTCCCTTGCCTCTACCAGGAGCCTTAGTCCCTCCTCTTCCAGCCCCTGGAAGTCATAAGGAGATGTCCTTGGTTTGAATGCCCCGCCCCTTAATATCTCTGCACCTGCTTTTTTTACTGCGATGGCGGTTTCCAATAATTGTTTCCTGCTCTCAACAGAGCATGGTCCTGCCATGACGACAACCTTTTCACCGCCAATCTTTACACCATTTACAGTAATGACTGTATTATCCTTTTTAACCTCTCTGCTTGCCAGTTTATAGGGTTTCAGGATTGGAACCACATCCTCAACACCATGCATGGACTCAAGAGATTGCAGCCTTGCCTTCCCTCTCTCATCCCCTACAGCCGCAATTATGGTTTTCTCTACACCCGGCATCAGGTGAGGTGTATAGCCAAATTTTTTTATCTTTTCCGCTACATCATCAATTTCCTGTTTTGTTGCACCATGTTTCATTATAATGATCATCTCTTTAATCTCCGGAATCTTTTTATAATCTGTGTAATCAGGTATAGGATTGAAATTCCTATACCTTAAAATATTACAACAAAATAGGTTTTTATGCAATGGGAGAGAATGGGTTTGAGGTTTGGCTTGATTTTGTCTGGTGGTTGATATATTCTTGATTCTAAATGAGACAGGAAAATCGTATCTGGAAAGATAAGGAGAAAAGGACAAGCACCGTCAGCCGAATAGAGACATCAATTGAGGCTTATAAATTTATCAGTCGTCTGAGAAGGTCAATTCAAAAACAATATGGCAAAAAGTTCATATACAAGGGCAATAGAAATTGTTAAAAGGGTATTGAAGAGTTATGATTATGTAATGATTGGGGCACAGGGGGTCAATGCCTGGGTTGTTGATGAAGATAAAATAAGGGCAACAAGAGATATTGATTTTTTGCTTGATGCCCCAGAAGATATTGCTATGGATATATGCCAGAAATTCAGAGATGCAGGTTATACTGCCCATCTTAGGATGGGCAAAAAATCAGATGAAATTCCACTTTATATCCGCCTCACCTCGGAGATATATCCTCAGATTGATATTATCTTTGCCCTGAAACAATGGGAAAAGAAGATAATAAAAAATGGAAAAAAATTAAAAGATTTTAATATAAAGATAGCATCAGTTGAAGACCTCATTGTCCTTAAAATTATAGCTGGAAGCGATAGGGATTTTATTGACATTAAAAATCTTATTGCTGATAGACAGACTGATATAAATTTAAAGGCTGTTAAGAAGAGAATTCTTGAAATTGACGAGAAACTTTTAAAACGGTTAAAATTATTAAATCTTTAATCCTGATTAATATTCATTCAGCAATTGAACTGTGTGGACAACCTCTGCCTTTATCCCAGCCCTGTTTAAAATATCACTTATCTGCATCTGGCATGATGGGCAGGCAGTGGCAACAACATCAGCCCTGCTCTTCTTAATCTTATCCGCCTTGTATCTTCCTATGGACATGGAAAGGTCATAATATTTCAGGCTGAATGCCCCTCCCCCTCCACAACACCTGTCAGCATCCTCCATCTCAATATATTCTACCCCTGGTATGTTTTTTAATATCTCCCTGGGAGGGGATATGATATTCTGCCCTCTTCTCAGGTGACAGGGGTCGTGATATGTAACCCTCTTAAGAGTTCGGAGTTCGGAGTTCGGAGTTCTTGGTTTAAAAATCTCAAACCTATCCGCAATAAACTTCTGTATATCTACGGTTTTATCGGAAATTAGCTTGGAGTCTTTGCTGTTAAACAGAAGAGGATATATTTCTTTGAGCATTGTACCGCATGTGGCACAGCAATTAATTATGGCATCTACCTTTAAAGTTTTAAATATCTCAATATTTCTTTTCGCTAACTCAATAGCAGTCTTCCTATCACCAATATAATATGCAGGGGCACCACAGCATATCTGCCCCTTTGGCAGAATTACCTCTACATTTCCTTTTTTTAGAACCGATATTACAGCCCTCCCTATATCCTGATAAATAAGGTCTGTCATACACCCTGTATAAAATGCTACCCGCGACACAGGTTTATTTACCTTTATAACCTCTGGCAATCCTCTCCTTAAATGTCTTCCGCCAAATGGCGGCATGACCCTCTTTGTTCCGCCTCGTGTAAAGGGTATGAGTTTTCCAAATAAACCATCTGATGGGAGAAAATTGTATATCCTTGCACATAGAGCCATTAACTTTGTCACAGATAATAACCCCTTTTCATTTTTTAATATCCATCTTAATATTACTCTTGAAACAGGGTCTAATCCCCTTTCTTCAACAATCAGGCTCCTGACAGCAGTGAGCAATTTAACAACATCTACACCTGTGGGGCAACTCTCAGAACACGCCATACAGCTCAAACAGCTTGAAAGCCTCTCCTTCAATCCATCGGTCAGACCCAATCTTCCTTCAATTACAGATTCTGACAGGACAAGCCTTCCTCTTGCAACCATAGACTCATCTCTTGTTTCAAGATAGGTAGGGCAGACAGCCTGACACCCACCGCATTTCATACATCTAAAAAACTCATCCCTGTATTTTTCTAATAAATCGCGCATGGTCTTATTCTACCACGGGCAGGCAGATTAAATATTTTAAGTTATAAAATTTAAAGTTAAAAGTTCGAAAGGAAGTTTTTGGAGAAGAGACTGATAAGCTCACAATTCCTCTCCCTCCCCACCGGGGAAGGAGAGGATGTAGATTTTTATGGATATGGTTTTACAAAGAGCAGGATAAGGGCAATAACAAAGGTGTAGATAACCAATGCTTCCATGAGAGCCAATCCTATAATAAGTGGTATGGTCATCTTTTCTGCTGCCCCTGGATTTCTTGCCATTCCGGTCATGGCACTCTTCACAGCACTACTCATAGCCCAACCGCCACCAACAGCAGCAATAGATAGTCCGCCAATACACCCTAAGACCACATAGCCGTAATATTTATACTGGGCACTGCTGATTTCTTCAGCAGCTATTGCCAGCGGGGCCATGGCAAGCATGATAATAAAAACCGCAAAACTAAGTGCTAATATCTTCCTGGGCATTCCTCTACCTCCTTTCTGTTAAAATTTATAAATTTTTATTCAATGATGCTCTTCCAACGCACCGGCAATATAGAACATTGAAAGGAGCGAAAATATTACAGTCTGTATTATACTGGTAAGGATAGCGAGAAACATCATTGGTACAGGTGCAAGCAGAGGGAATACTGAAGCCAGAATGACCAATATAATGTCCTCTCCTTTAATATTTCCAAAGAGCCTAAGTGTAAGTGTGAGTGGTCTTGCCAGATGCGAAATAATCTCTACAGGAAGCATCAATGGAGCCATCCACCAGATAGGGCCTGTAAAGGACTTGATATATTTTACAATACCATGTTTTTTTATACCGATATAATGGTATGAGAGGAATACCACCACAGCCATAGCTGCATTTGTATTTATATTGGCAGTGGGGGAAACAAAACCAGGTATAAGTCCTATTAAATTGCAGGATAGGATAAAAAATGCCAGAGTTCCAATAAGAGGCAGATATTTTTTGCCACCATGTCCCATATTTTTATCCATAAAATTGGCAATCCACTCCACAGCCGCTTCAAAGAAGTTATGCCCTCCTTCAGGTAAGAGGCAGATATTTCCTGCCACCATGATGGTTTTCAGCCTCCTGGTAGCTAAATATGATGCAACTCCCAATATTATCATAATGACCCATGTGCAGGTTACATGTGGATAGTGTTCAAGCCCTGGTAGATTAATGTAAAGGAGAGGTTCTTCCATTTATTTTTACATCCTTTCTATATTGTCTCATCAATATAGCAATTTCTGAAAAAAGGACAATTGAGAATCCTATTATAAATGCCACTATGTTTACAAAATGGCTTTTCACAGACAAATATAATATTCCTGTAATTAAAAGATAGCGAAAGAGAACAGTAAAAGCCACTGCTTTTGCCTTCCTGACATTTTTCATATCCAGTAAAATGTACTTTACAAAAAAGGTGAGCCCTTTGATGTTCAAAATACAAATAGCGCCTCCCAATAAAATGCCGGCCAATATACTACCCATTATTTCTGCTCTCCTCTAAAAACCCTGAAGAAATTAATAAATCCTGCTCCTATTCCAAACAATAAAAATATTAATGTAAAAATTGGACTTGTAGTGAACTTACTATCCAGATAAATACCAATGGTAAGTCCAACAAGTATTGAAACTACCAGTTGAACACCCACCATAGATATTAGATACAGGTCTCTAAAGGTCTTAAATTTCCCCTTTTTTTCATTCTCACTCATATCTCTGGTGGACAAATAAATCATAATCTACCAGAGGAAACGGGTATTGTCAAATATTTTTTTCAGTAGATTTCCCGTCCTTATTCAGATAAAATAAATAAGGGTAAATATGAAGGCAATGATACTTGCAGCAGGATATGGCGAGAGGATGAGGCCAATCACAGATAAAATCCCAAAACCCCTTTTGCCTGTGAATGGGAAACCAATATTGGATTATACCCTCAATCTGCTCAGGGGAAATGGTATTCATGAGGTAGTAATAAATATTCACCACCTTCCACAAATGATTGTAGATACCTTTGGGGACGGCTCATCTTACGGAATGAAGATTAACTATTCCTATGAAAAAGAGGTGCTCGGGACTGCCGGCGGAATAAAGGCGGCAGAGGGTTTTTTGAAAGACGAAACTTTCCTCGTAATCAACAGTGACATAATCGTGGATATAGATATAAAAAAGGTGCTTGAGTTTCACAGGAAAAATAGTGCGATTATTACTATGGTCTTAAGAGAGGATAAAGATGTGGAGAAGTATGGGGCTATTGAAATTGATTCTGATGGGAGGATAAGGAGATTTCTCGGCAGACCTGAATATAATGGGAGTTTACCGCTAAAGAGATTAATGTTTACAGGCATACATATTTTTGAACCTGATATCTTTAAAGAAATTCCTCCTCACAAATACTGTGGGATAACAGAAGATATATATCCTGAACTTGTGAAAAGAAATGCACCTTTATATGGATACGAATTTAATGGCTACTGGATTGACATAGGGACACCTGAGAGGTATGAAAGGGCAAAGAGAGAAGTAAAAACCTCTCCTTAAATTCGTTCAATTCCTTACTATTGAGTTCTCTGCTATCTTTTAACAGATTATATACCTCCCCGGGGTCTTTATGTATCCATTCAGATAGTTCCCTTATTGATTCTATGTAAGAATCTGCCTTTTCACCTATTACCGATTTTATAATAAACGGGATGTTCTTAGTTACCTTACTTAACCCCTGCTCATCTGACTTTAAATAGAGGTCTATGTCAATCTCCATGCCCCCCTCTTTTTTTTTATATCTTAATACAGATGCCCACTCTCCTGATAACCTTACAGGGACTCCAATCCCGGTAGTATATATATAATTTCCCAGATATATTTTATTTTCACCTTTTTTGTAGATGGTCTTGAATTCACTGCTGAACCCTTCACCATCATCAAATTGCAGTAAATCTCCATCCTTCTCAATCTGATAAGCGGCAATACCGAGTTCCTTTAAAATGTTGGATGTCATTACAGGTCTGTTGAGGAGATAATTAAATATAAACGGGGTGGTTTCAATTTCTTCCTCTCTCCACTCAATAAATGTGTCTTTTCCTTCTACAATCTTCTTTAATTTCTCACTTTCTTTTACAGAAATTGATTTAAAGAATATTGGTAACTTATCCGAATCTTCATCAGTAAACCCTATAGCCGCAGTCAGATTGAGTATTAGAAGGGGAAAAATCATGTATCGTGTATATTTCATCTTGCCTCTCATTTTATCTCCTGAAAATATTCTTCAGGACAAAGAAGAGGTTCTCCTTCCTCTCCCTTACCCTCCTGGTAGTGTAAGGAAGCCAATATCTTCCATAGGGGACATAGATTCTAATCCTATATCCTTCGCTGAGTAATTTTTTCTGAAGGTTTCTTCTGATACCGTAAAGCATCTGGAATTCAAATCCATCGGGCGATATATTGTTTTCTCTTGCAAAGGTTTTTGCAATATTTATTAATCTTTCATCATGGGTGGCAATTGCAGGATAATTTCCTTTAAGAAGGAGTTCCTTCATAATATCTTCAAAACTTTTATTTACATCCATTTTATCAGGATATGCAATGTCAGGAGGCTCTTTATAGGCACCCTTACACAGTCTTATACGATGTCTGTTCTCCATTGCATGGGCTGTATCCTTTTTGCTTCTGTAGAGATAGGATTGAATTGCCATCCCTATATTCTCAGGATAAACCTCATGAATCTTTTTAAAAATATCAATGGTCCTCTGGGTATATCCGGAGCCTTCCATATCAAGCCTCACAAAATTTTTATAATTAACAGCAGCCTCTGCAATTTTCATGATATTCTCACAGCAGTATGCATCGTCAATATCAAGACCCATCTGTGTAAGTTTGAGAGAGATAGTTGAGTTTAGGGCAAGTTTATATATATCCCCCAAAAGCTGAATGTATGAATCTCTTGCCCTCTCAGCCTGCCCTTTACTGGTAACACTCTCACCGAGCATATCAAGGGTGACAAGAAAGCCTGCATCATTGAGCCCCTTTACGACTACTTTAGCCTGCTCAAATGTCTCACCTGCAATAAACCTCTTTGCCAGAAAAAGAAGGATGTCCATATAAAAGCAGAATTAGTTCACACTGAAAAATGACTTTTTCTCACTTTTCAAAAATAATTATCCGTATAACCTGTTATCTCCATTAACCTCTTTTCCAGTTCTTCCCTTTTATCTTCCATTATCCTGTCATCGGCATCAGGAGGGATATAGACAGGTTCCCCATACATTATCACTATTTTAGAAAAGGGATAGGGTATTATGAATCTGTCCCAGCTATTCAGGATTTTTTTGCTGCTTGCACTATATGTCATCGGGACTATGGGACTGCCTGTCAGTCTCGCCAGTTTTATGGCACCATCCTGTGCCTTAAAGGCAGGACCTCTTGAGCCGTCTGCTATCAGCACTACTGAGCCTCCATCTTTTACAATCCGAACGAGATTTAAGAGAGCCATTGTACCCTTTTTAAATGTTGAACCCCATACTATATGAAACCCATAAAACCTCAGCAGATTCCCAATAATCTCTCCATCACTGCTTGGACTTACAAGTATATGGTGTTTATTTTGAAAACGGTAAAGATATGGAAAATATAACATCCTGCCATGCCAGAATGTGTAAATAGGATTTATACCGCTGTCAAGAAGTTTTTTTTCTATTTCCTTATTGATTATTACCTTTCGGCAGGTAAGTCCTATTAAATATATAAAGATTGAGCCGAGAAAGGGAATAAGATATTTATATAAAAAACTTTTCATTACCTAACCTAAATAAATCGGAAAAAAATAGAACACTATGCACTTGTCTTTTAATCTGTGTTAATCTGTGGTTAATATATAATTTGGGTTCATAAGTAACTAAAATATACAGGAAATAATATAGTCCTGTCAAAAAAAGAACCTGCCTTCCTTGACCCTGTTGTATGTCCGTGTTATTTTTAGAAAATGGGAAATGTTGATTTAAAGAATCTCTCCCTTCAGGAAATGGAAAATCTTATATCTCAACTGGGTGAGAGGTCTTATCGGGCATATCAGATATTTGAATGGGTATTTCAGAAGGATGCAGGCGATATAAGAGAGATGACAAATCTCCCCCTAAAATTCAGAAATTCTCTGAGTGAACTTGCCTGCACAAAACGTCTTCCGATTACCGATAAAAGAGTTTCAAAAGATGGTACCCGAAAATATCTTTTTGTGCTGGAAGATGGTAATACCATTGAGAACGTCCTCATTCCTGACGAAGAAAAACGCACCCTCTGTATATCCACGCAGGTCGGCTGCAAATTAAACTGTTCCTTCTGTCTTACAGGAAAAGGGGGATTTGTCAGAAATCTTAAGACTTCAGAGATAATAGAGCAGGTCCTTTCCATCTGTCGTGAAATTCAGGAAAACATAACAAACATAGTCTTTATGGGTATGGGTGAGCCGCTTGATAATTACGAAAATGTAATAAAGACAATAAAGATTATGATATCCCCTCATGGATTGAAAATTCCTGCCAGGAGAATAACCCTCTCAACAGCAGGAATCGTCCCCGGGATTATTCGTCTCGCAGGGGAGAATCTGAAAATAAATCTGGCAGTCTCCCTTAATACCGCGGATAATGAAACAAGGGATGGAATAATGCCTGTAAATAAAAAATATCCGATTGATAAGCTTCTTGAAGCCTTAAAAGAATATCCACTCCCTCCGGGCAGGAGAATTACCTTTGAATATGTTATGATGAAGGGAATAAATGATACAATTGAAGATGCAAAAAGATTGCTAAAGATTCTTAAAGGTATCAGGTGCAAGATTAATCTTATACCATTCAATAAAATTGAAGGGTCAAATCTTGAGCCTTCTCACCCTGAAAGTATTGAGGAATTTCAGAATTTGCTTGTTTCAAAACACTACACTGTTATTATAAGAAAGAGTAAAGGTGCTGATATATGGGCTGCCTGCGGACAATTGAGAAGCAGTAAAATGACGATTAAAGATTAAAGAATGACGAATTAATTTACACTGAAAAATGACTTTTTTGAACGACTTTTTAAATTTTCTTTTGTTCCATAGTGTAATAATTTTAAATAAATAGTGCAAAAGAAAATTTAACGGAAGTGGAAAAATGTTGTTTTTCAGTATCAACAAATTAAGGAATTATTTGTCATCTGTTAATGCTTATGGGTGGAACACTACACATCGTCTCAATGCCAATTGGTAATTATGATGATATAACCATGAGGGCTGTAGGGGTGCTTAAAGGGGTAGATGAGGTGATATGTGAAGAATTTAGAGAAGGAAAGAGGCTCTTAAATCATTATGGTATTGATAAGCCTGTGAGAAGGATTAACGAGCATAACGAAAAAAAAGAGACGCCGCAGATAATAAGAGAACTAAAGGGGGGAAAGAATTTTGCCCTCATTTCTGATTGCGGGACGCCCGTCTTTGCCGACCCCGGTGGTTATCTTATAAAGGAGGCAGTTTCATCAAATATCAAATTAGTTCCGGTTCCGGGTGCCTCGTCAATTATGTCAGCATTAGTGGTATCAGGAATTTCTATGGAGAGGTTTATATACTATGGATTTCTCTCCCCAAAAAGAGAAATGAGAAGGAAAGAGTTATTGAGTATTAAAGAAATAGATATGCCTGTGATTCTTCTTGATACACCCTACAGGCTTATAAGCCTTTTAGAGGATGTTGCAGATGTTGTAGGTAAAGAGACTTACCTCATCGTCTGCATGGACATTACCTCTGAGAGAGAGGAGGTTTTAAGGGGAAGGGCAGATAAGATAGTAGAAAAAATTAAAGGGGGAGAAAGGAAGAGGGAATTTGTATTGATTATTCAGCCAAAATCCAAACTTAAATTTAAGTGTTCTGCAAAAACCCTTTTCCCTCACTTCCGTTAATTTTCCTTTTGCTCTATTTTATTGAAATTATTACACTATGGAACAAAAGAAAAATTAAAAAGTCGTTCGGGAAAAGGTTTTTGCAGAATAATAAAATTAAAATATGAAAATTACAACCGATGAGATAATTAAATTCATGAGAGAATCTGCATCTCGTCCCCTTACAATGAGGGAATTTATCAGAGAACTCAATATACCTACCGAAGAGAGAAATTCTTTCAGAAGACTGATAAGGGAACTTGTGAGGGAAGGGAATATTGTAAAGATAAAGGGCGAGAGATATGGTTTGCCTGAAAAGATGAATCTTGTTACCGGTATAGTTCATGGGCATCCTGACGGCTATGGTTTTGTCATCCCTGAGGACAGCAAAGAGGATGTGTATATTAATCCCAGAAATATGAGAGAAGTAATGCACGGGGACAGGGTTGTCTGCAGGGTTGAATCGGTCAGAAAAGGTATGAAAAAAGAGGGGAGGGTTATAAGGATACTGGAGAGGGGGCATAAGACAATAGTTGGGATATACGAACCAAGCGGGCATTTTGGTTTTGCAATTCCCTCTGAGAGGAAGATTATTCACGATATCTATATACCCTTAAAATACAGCAATAAAGCCAAGAGGGGACAGGCAGTGGTTGCAGAAATTACAGCCTATCCCACGAAAGACAGAAATCCCGAGGGGAGGATAATAGAGGTTCTCGGCTATCCCGATAATCCGGATATAGAGATAGAGATGGTGATAAGAAAATATGAAATACCCTCACAATTTCCAGCAGTGGTTTTAAGTGAGGCAGAGGATATTTCACAGGAGATCGCCGGTGATGAAATCATGGGAAGGCTTGATTTGAGGGATAAGAATATAGTTACCATAGATGGAGAGAGGGCAAAAGATTTTGATGATGCGGTATTGGTAGAAAGACTTGATAATGGTAATTATCTACTCGGGGTTCATGTTGCAGATGTAAGCCACTATGTGAAAGAAGGAAGCCATCTTGATGCCGAGGCGTTTAAGAGGGGAACCAGTGTCTATTTCCCGGACAGGGTAATCCCGATGCTTCCATTTCAACTCTCTAATGAAATATGCAGTCTCAAACCAAAGATTGACAGACTCACCATGAGTGTATTCATGGAGTTCAATAGAGGTGGGGAGTTATTAGACTATCGTTTTGCCCGGACTGTTATAAATAGCAAAGAGAGAATGACATATACAGATGTAGCAGATATACTAAAAGACCCCTCACCTGAATCCTCTCCCCATAGGGGAGAGGGAGGGGTGAGGGGGAGATACTCATATCTCCTTAATGATTTTTATTTAATGAAAGATTTGTGCGATGTTTTACGAAATAAGAGGGCGGAGAGGGGCAGTATAGATTTTGACCTTCCCGAACCTGATATAATCCTTGACTTAAGGGGAAAACCTGAGAGCATAATAAAGGCGGAGAGGAACATAGCCCACAAGATTATTGAGGAATTTATGCTGGCAGCAAATGAGGCTGTAGCTACATATTTTATGAAACTTGAAATTCCTGCCATTTACAGGATACACGAGGAACCTGACACCGAGAAGATACTTGAGTTCAGTGAGTTTGTTTCAAATTTTGGATACTACTTAAAAATCCCTCGACCCATCCACCGGATGGGTGCCTCACCCCCTTTTAAAAAGGGGGATAAGGGGGGATTTCATCCAAAGAAATTTCAGGAATTATTGAATGAGATTAAAGGGAAACCTGAAGAGATGCTCATATCCACAATATGTTTAAGGCATATGAAACAGGCAAGATATTCATCTGAAAATGTCGGGCACTTTGGGCTTGCCTTTGAAAATTATACCCACTTTACATCTCCGATACGGAGATATGCCGACCTCATTGTCCATCGGCTTTTAAAGGATGTAATGGGGAAGAGGCATGTGATAAAGAAGAGACTATCAGTCTGGGAGGAGAAACTTCCTGAGATTGCAAGGCAAACATCAGAGAGGGAAAGGGTAGCAGATGACGCAGAGGAAGACATAGTTAAGCTGAAAAGGGTGCAGTTCATGATGGACAGGATTGGTGATAAATATGAGGGGATTATATCAGGGGTAACTGCATTCGGGATATTCGTAGAGCTTGAGGAGATATTTGTTGAGGGGCTTATTCATGTATCAAGCATGTCTGATGATTACTACACCTTTAATGAGAAGGACCACTCTTTAGCAGGGAGACGCAGGAAAAAGAGATTCAGGATAGGAGACAGGGTGAAGGTAAAGGTGGAAAATGTGAGCATAGAGAAAAGACAGATTGATTTTGTATTGACATAACAACTGACCACTGACAACTATATATAACATGCCGTGGTTGTAAGTTGTAAGTTTACACAAACCCCTTTGTAATCTTTATCCTGCCTTTTTCTTCTGCTGTCTTTTTTGTATTTTCAAGCCACCGCTGGTATGTATAATTCTGTTTTTCTCCGAGCAGTTTTTTGGTAAATTCCTTTTCCCCCTCCTGAAACTTCTTCTCATCTATCCCTGACCTGTCCTTGATATAGACTATGAAATATCTGTCACCGGATTTGGTCTTGATATATTCACCCTTTTTTGCATTAAATATCGGCTGTATAACCTCCACATCCCTTCCCATTCTGGAGGCGATGGCATCTCTTGTAACATAACCTGTATCAACCTTTTCAAGTTTAAGTTCACCGATGGTTTTACCTAATTCCTTCCCATTTTTCAAATCTTCCAGGATTTTCCCCACCTCAAGGTCAAGTATCTTTTTAGCCTCTTCACTCCTGTAAGCCCCCTCTGCTTCAATCCTTATTTCTTCAAGTTTAGGGATGAAGGCATCTTTTTTATCTTTATACCTCAATATATAAAATTTCCCGCCATCCTCCACTATCTCGCTTATTTCACCCTTCTTCAATGCAAAAGAAGTCCTGCTTAAAACAGGATATCTTCTGTCATCTTTTTTAATGCCCTCGGTGGAGGCAGCAAGATATGTATGTCCCTTTATTACCTGATTAAAATTGGCAACCTTTAAATCATTACCT
>MHDI01000057.1:0-31570 GCA_001804915.1 Nitrospinae bacterium RIFCSPHIGHO2_02_FULL_39_82
CCTGGTATAAGTGGTGCAACTGACCATCCAAGAAAAGCCCGCCCATCTACACTCAATGGTGTAGTTCAAAAAGGTATATGTCTGAACTGTCATACTCCTCATGGTATCCTTGGCAGTGCAGGTAATGCCTATGATACAGATACAGTTCCTGAATCAAAACAGCTTATATCAAGCAACCCTTCTGTTACAAAGGATTATCTTATTCCCCGCCAGCTTAATGCATGGGAGGAGAAACTATGTGAGGCATGTCATGATGGAACAACCGGCGGAAATGGTAACATACCCAATATACAAGCAGAGATTGATAAAAGGAGCCTTGATGGCAGTGGTCACCCAGTGGATGATATAAATCTATCAGGGGGGCATGTTGTTAATGAAACCTTCCCCATAACTACAAAGCATGTGGAATGTTACGATTGTCATAATCCTCATGTTATTAAATCAAGCAGCAGGGTTGAAGGGCTAAGGTATGTAGATGTAAGTGGTGTAACAAGGGATCCAGCAGCACTTGACCGCCAGCCCTATGTCTATGAAATATGTTTTAAATGTCATGGTGATGGATATGTTAATTTTGTTCCTGCAAAAACCCATCCCGGTCCCGGGCTTAATCCAAATCATTCAAATCATCCGCTGAGAACCAGTACTGGAAATCCCGCCTCTAATAATACTAATGGGAGTAATAAAAGGCTTGAATTTAACCCTTCAAGCACAAGCTCTCAATCAGATTGCGGCTCATATCCGGCATCTGATTGCCAGCCCAGTCCAAGTCAGAATACTGCCTATCATCCGGTAGCTTCTGCCGGGAGGAATACCTCGGCTGCTATACAACGGCAGTTACTGGCTGGTCTAACCCACGACAAGACCATCATGTGCACTGATTGTCATAATTCCGAGGCAACAGGAAGCATACAGGGCCCTGTAACAGAATCCAATTTAAGGGGGACAGACCTTTCATCGGGATATCTCGGAGTGAGTCCTGTAGGCCCTCATGGCTCCAAACCTCAGTCGGTAGGTGTTTATCAAACACATCGTATTCTTAGGGCTAATTACAACACAACTTTGGGGAGATGGTATGGGACAAAATGGATAGAGCCTTTTGACTCTTACACCCGCGATAATTTTGCCCTCTGTTTTCTCTGCCATAATGAAGATGCATTTACAAAACAGTGTTCTAACACTGATGACCCCACTGCTAACCCCCCTTATGTTGCTGACCCTACTAAGCCTTATTATAATGAATGTGCTACATGGACAGATGGGCCTAAGACCAACTTTTATAGTACAATGTATAATATAAACCTCCATGCAAGCCACATAGCCAAAAAACCTGTTCTTGCAGACAGTGGAAGTTATACAACCTGTGCAAATTGTCATTACAATGTTCATTCCAATATAGAAGCTGCTAATACAATGTATGATGACAGCGTTGATCCAAACTGGAAGAGGACACAGGATAGTGGTGGTGGTTCTCGACTCATTAATTTTTCTCCAATTGTTGGACCAAGCCAATGGTGGACATACACAAGACCATTCTGGGGGTGTGTTGATTGGTATGGAAAGAGAAAGGGATGTGACTTTAACTGTCATGGTTTTGATCAGGAGCTATTTTACACATCGCCTAATATTACAGAGAGCTGTTACTAATTATGTGGAGTGCGAAAGCTTGCTTTCGCTTTCTTAAAAGCGGTAGCAAGCTACCGCACTCCAAAAGGAGGGATTTAAAATGAAGATAAGGGTTTTGACATTATGTCTTTGGGCTGCCTTCTCCCTTTTTTATACTCCGATAGTTTATTCTACTGAGACGAAGAAACCAGAGATGGGGACAGAGATAAAGCCTGATTGCAAAAAATGTCATAGCAGGAATAAGATGACCGGGAGTGCAAAGCCTACCATACAAGACCAGCTTAAAGGAGAGAGTAAACCTACCCCTCCCTTTAATCATATTCAGAAAGATAAGAGAAAAAAATTAGGGCAAATGTAAAGATGATACTTTCAAGAAGCAAGAAGCAAGAAGATAGAAGTAAGAAAAAAACATCTTGCCTCTTGCCTCTTGTTTCTTGCTTCTTGCTTCTCACTTGTTGTTTCTTATTCTCAAACAGCGGTTGTAGGACATCTGAAATAAAAAAGGAGAAAGAGGCAATAAATGAAGTAATAGATATAGAAGGTTTTGGTTTTGTCCCTTTTTATGAAACTGGTGACCTTGCTTTTACGGCAGAGGAGGCAAAGGCAAAGACAGAGGCAAGGTTAAAGAGGGAAAAAGAGGAGCTTGAGATGAGAAAAAGTGAATTTCAAACTCAGGCGAAAGATAGGTTTACAGGCGATTTCTGGGTGCCCCCTCCACAGAACCCTTCCCTGGTGGCTGCCCTTAAAGAATTTCCAAAGGATTACTTTGGTTATCCTGATTGGAGTAAAGCTGTTAAAAGGGGTATTATAAGTCCCTTAGATTTAATCAGAGGGGAAAGGGTCAAAAAGGAGGAAGAATTTAATAAAGATATCATATTCCAGATAAATGACAGGATGATGGCAAATGTCCGTTTTCCACACACCATCCATAATTACTGGTTCTCCTGTAAAGTCTGTCACCCTGATATATTCATACCGAAGATTGGTGGCAACGATTTTCAGATGAAAGATATCTGGGATGGAAAATATTGTGGACGATGTCACGGTAGGGTTGCCTTTGCTCCAAAGGGATTTGAAAACTGTATCCGCTGTCACAGTGTGAGGAGAGAGAAGGTTGGTTTTTGATAGTCTTTTTGCTTGAATCTTCTTGTCTCTCTGTGTTATCTTTTTCAAAGATAAGAAAATTTAAAAAGTCGTTCAAAAAAGTCATTTTTTAGTATCAAATAATTAACTATGATTAAGCTGAAACAATCTATAAAAAATAGTATCAGACGAAAAGGGTTTATCTATGGTGGAGGGGGAGTCCTATTTTTACTCCTCCTGATATTAGCATATTACCTCTTTTTTGCTAAGGATGTTTTAAAAGACATGGTACTTATACCAGGTGGAGAGTTTATAATGGGGGTTGATATCCCCAAAAAAGAGCAGGGGAGAAGGGAGGAGGAATTAACAATAGATATTGATGAGACACCGGCACATAGGGTTTATATAGATGGATTCTACATAGATAAATACGAGGTTACAAATGCTGAATTTAAGAAATTCTTGAAGGCAACAGAGAGAAAATCTCTCCTCGTTGACCCGGTTGATAAGGAGGCTTCATACAACTGGAATGAGGATAACTACCCGGAGGGACAGAGTGATAACCCTGTTGTCCTTGTAGATTTTGAAGATGCAAAGGCATGTTGTGAATGGAAAGGGAAGAGACTCCCAACAGAGGATGAATGGGAAAAGGCATGTCGGGGTGATGATGGAAAAAAGTGGAGTTTTGGGAATGAAGAGGTTTCAGGAAATGCTAATACAAGGGAGCTTAATTTAAAGTGGTCTGGACCAGTCGGTTCTTTTCCAAAGGATATCTCGTCTTATAAGGTCTTTGATATGACAGGGAATGTTATGGAATGGACAGAGTCACGATATATGCCATATCCGGGTACGGAAATGAGGGCAGGTTTTGGAGGGCTTGATAAAGTAATTCGCGGAGGCGGGTGGTTGGTAGATATTCAATCCTCACGATGTTCAAACCGCAATATTGCTCCCTCTACCAAAAGGCATAGGATGTTGGGTTTTAGATGTGCAAAGGATATACGGTGAGGAACAAAAAAGAAAAACTTTTAACCACAGATGGACACAGATAAACACAGATTTAAAAAGAAAAAAAATATCTGTGTTCATCCGTGGTTGCTTTGATAAATTTCTATGCATGAACAAAAGCCTGATTTTAACCACGAAGAACACGAAGAGAAAAATAATTTTAGGGTTTTTAATCTCTGTGGTCTTCGTCCCCTTCGTGGTCTATATATTCTTTAACAGGGACATATCTCCAGAAATAGATGGGATGGTATATATACCTGAGGGTGAATTTACCATGGGGAGCAAGGGGAGGCTGGAGCATGGATATGATGGTGGCGATGGGAGAGTAGGGCTTGAGGTCGGAGTTGATGAGATACCTTCACATACTGTCAGGGTAAAGGGATTCTATATTGATAGATATGAGGTCACCAATGCACAATACAAGATATTTATGGATGCGACAGGACGGGAGGCACCTGTAGATAGTGTGGCACCAGATGCCCTATATAACTGGAGAGATAGTAATTATCCTGAAGGTGAGGATAAGCATCCTGTAGTTAATGTTACCTGGTATGATGCAGATACCTACTGCCGATGGAAAGGAAAAAGACTCCCCACAGAGGAAGAATGGGAAAAGACATGCCGGGGCTATGAAGGAAGGAGATGGAGTTTTGGAAATAATTTTATCTCTCACTTTGTTAATACCCATGAACTTGATCTCAAATGGTCGCAGGCAGTCGGCTCATTCCCGGAGGATATCTCCCCTTACGGTGTATATGACATGTCGGGGAATGTGAGCGAATGGACAGAATCATGGTATAATCCTTATCCAGGTTCTTCACTCAAAAGAGATACCTTTGGAGAGAATAACAAGGTAATACGAGGGGGGGCATGGTTGACAGATAACCTCACTGCACGATGTGCGAGAAGAAATTTTGCTATTCCTGAAAAAAAGCACAGGACATTAGGATTCAGATGCGCAAAGGATTAACAAGAGGCCAGAAGCCAGAAGCCAGAAGCCAGAAATCAGAAGTAAGAAGCTATAAGCAAAACATTTTGTCTCTTGTTTCTTGCCTCTTGTTTCTTGCCTCTTGCCTCTTCCTTCTTGCAGGTTGTCAATCTGAACATGGGGCAGTAGAGGGCAGGAGGGAGAAAGAACAGGAAAAGGAGATAGAGCGTTTGAAGGGATTATTAAAGAATGACCCGACGAGGTGGAAGGACCGCCATACATTAGGTGTTACATATATGACCGCTGGAAAATATAATGAGGCTGCTCAGGAATTTTTGGGAGTAATGTCTATAAAACCTGATAGCATTGACAATCTGCAATCCCTCGGTATGGCATATTATAAGATGGGTAAAAAGCATGAGGCACACTTTTACTGGCGCACTGCCCTTGAGATAGAGCCTGAAAACAAATTTATATGGGACCTGATTAGAAAGATTGTAAAGGAAAGAGATGGGGGGGATGTCTCCATGGATATAGAAAAATGGGCAGGACATTATAAAGAAGCACAGAGATATTATAAAGAAAAAAATTATGAGAAAGCAGCTTCAGAGTTTGAGCTTGCGTCAAAATATAATCCATCCGATTCCAGAACCTATTTTTCTATCGGTGCAGCATATAAGGCAATGGATAAGATAGATGAGGCAATATCCGCATGGCAGAAGGCACTTAAGTTTAAGCCGGATGACCTCATGATTATGAAATTAATATCCCTCGCAAAGGAGAAGAAGGAGAGAGATTCTGCAATGGTTAAAGCACAGGAGGCAGTAAAAAAGGACCCTAAGGATTGGAAGGCACATTCCCGTCTTGCCTCACTATATTTGCATGATAAACATGGGAGGTTCATAGACGAGGCAGAGGCAGAATATAAAGAGGCGATTCGTCTCAATCCAGAGGTCCCTGATGCTTATAGACAGCTCGCAGAGATAGGTTTTTACAAGGGACGCTATGGAGAAGGTATTGGTTATCTTGAGAAAGGGGCAAAATATCTATCAAAGGACGATGTAATACACAAAAGGATTAAGGATATGAAGCTCTACAAGAAGCTTTATGAAAAAGGGAGAGATGCATGGAATAAGGGGGGGATTGAAAAATATAATGAGATGGTCTTTGTCACAGATGGGTTATATATAGACAAATACGAAGTAACTAATGCACAGTATAAGAGATTTCTTGATAAAAACCCTAACCTTACTCCACCACCCCACTGGAAGAAAGGGATATATGAGGAGGGAAAAGATAACTATCCTGTTGTGAATATAGATTGGTATTTGGCGGCTCTGTATTGTAAATCTATGGATAAACGACTTCCGACCGAAGAGGAATGGGAGAAGGGATTTCGTGGGGATAAAGGATTTGAGTATCCATGGGGAAATATATTCAGGAGTGAAATTGTAAACAGCGGGGAGACAGGTTTTGGGAGATTGACCCCGGTGGGTAGCTTTGAAGATGGTAAAAGCCCTTACGGGATTTATGACATGGCTGGAAATGCAAAGGAGTGGACAGATAGTGAATATAAAGGTGAAAATAATCAATCCCCATTCCATGGAGAAGGGCATAAAATAATACGGGGTGGCTCTTTCAAATCGGGAATGGAAGAAGTTAAAGCAACAAAGAGGGGATATGCACCCCCTGTATATGCAGACACGGATGTCGGTTTCCGGTGTGCAAAGACAAATTTTGGAGTGCGGTAGCCTACCGCTTTGGAGTGCGGTAGCCTACCGCTTTGGAGTGCGGTAGCTTGCTACCGCTTTTGAAAGCGAAAGCAAGCTTTCGCACTCCACATTTGGAGGACAAATATGAAGGTAATAATATTTTTACTCTTATTCATATCTCTCCTCGGGATTAAGAATGGAGAACTTGCAGCAGCAGGGGGGGATGTTAAATGTGAAGAGATAGCTCAAAAGAAATTCCTTCAAATGCTGGAGAAAGAAAAAGGAAAACTCGTTATTGTTGATTATAGAACACCCGATGATTATAATAAGGGACATATTCCTGGCGCCATCCTTCTCTCACCAAAGGACAAGGATTTTTTACAGCAGAGGTTGGATTACCTTGCGTTACAATGGAAGAGAAATGGTAAGACCGCTGTTATCGTAGATAATGATGGGAAAGAGGCTAAGATATTTTGCAGGAATATGAAGTTGACAACAAGATATGAGCAAATATATAGCCTTAAAACCGGTATGAGGCTCTGGACAGGGCCGATGGAAAAAGGAGAGGTGCCAACTCCTGTCAAGAAAGGAAAGAAATAAATATGACACAGATTACTCTCGTTTCCCTATATATAGAAGCAAGAAACAAGAAACAAGAAACAAGAAACATTTTTTTTATCTTGCTTCTTGCCTCTTGCCTCTTCATCCTCCTTTCAACTGAGGTATCAGCAGGGGAAGATGTACCCAAGGATCCTAACTATGTCTTTGCAGTCTGTCAGGGTATAGTGGATGGAAATACCATAGAAGTTGACATGCTTGGTATGAAGAAAAAACTCAGATTAATTGGGGTGAATGTTGGCAAAAAGGGACTCTTTGAGGGTATAAAAAGAAGACTTGGCATGGGTCCTGCGGTATATCTGGAAAAAACCGTAAAGGGGAAGAAACTCTACCTTGAATTTGAGGATAACTGGTATGATCCATCAGGCATTTTGCGAGGGTATGTGCGTATTAAAGAGGATGATACTTTTATAAATCTTGAGATGATAAAGCTGGGATATGCAGATGCTGATAGAGGAGGTAAATATAAATACAAAAAGGAATTTGAAAAGACTGGGAGATGAGTGTAAAAAATAGAACACGGATGACACGGATGATACGGATTGACACAGATTATAATGATTTTTTTTTAAAAATCAGAGAAAATCCGTTTAAATCAGTGTTAATCTGCGTTCTATTCATTGTTTTGTTCCTTGCGACAAATATCTACGCTGGTGAACTCTCCTCTGAGTTGATTATAAAGGATGGACATAAAAAGGTTGTTCGCTCCTTATCATTTTCCCCGGATGGTAGTATCCTTGCATCAGGGGGGCTTGATAGAACTATTAGATTATGGGATGTCCGGGAACTCTCTCTTTTAAAGACCCTTTCAGGTCACACAGGTTCTGTTAATTCCATTGCCATCTCCCCTGATGGTAAATTACTTGCTTCAGGGAGCGATGATAAGACTATAAGGCTCTGGGATATTAAAACCCAAATGCATCTATTCACCCTTTCAGGTCACACAGGTTCTGTTAATTCCATTGCCATCTCCCCTGATGGTAAATTACTTGCCTCAGGGAGCGATGATAAGACTATAAGGCTCTGGGACATTGAGAAGAGAGAGGGCATCGCCACATTAGCCGGTCACAGGGGAGCTGTTTTTTCTCTTGTCTTTTCGCCGGATGGTAAAACCATCGTTTCTGCAAGTGGTGACACTACTATCGGGATATGGGATGTTCACCCCGTTAGAAGTCTGCATGCAAAAGATAGCGAAATAACCATACAGTTAAATGACTCTGATAATGGGACTTCTAACGGGGTAAAAAAGAGAACTCCCCAATTTCTTACAGGTCATAGTGATGCAGTATATACAGTTACATTCTCTCGTGATGGAAAGCTACTTGCATCGGGAGGAAGCGATGAAAGTATAAAATTATGGGATATCAAGGAGATGAAAATCGTTGAAACCCTCTTTGAGTCCCATGAAAGGGGCTTTCATCCTATCTACACACTAAGATTCTCTTCAGATGGAAAGATATTGGCAGCGGCTGGTGGCTATCCAAATATCCATTTATGGGATATTAATAAAAAAATTGTCATAAATAAGCTCTATGATAATTCCCACGCAGTTTACACTGTGGAGTTTTTACCAAAGGGGAGGTTTGCAGTCTCAGGTGGATGGGATACAACCATTAAGCTCTGGGATATCACCACAGACAAGAAGATTCATACCTTTGAAAATCGTATTAACCAGTTATATCTCCACTCCCTTACCGGAGATGGAAGGATATTAACTATCGGGAGCAGGGATAAAGCAATTAAAATCTGGGATATTCCAGGAGGCAAGAAGCAAGAAGCAAGAAGCAAGAGAATAGAAGACAGTTTGCTACAGAATTTCTTTGAAAAACAGGATGGGTTTGTTGAATCAGTAGCCCTCTCCAAAGATGACAGAATGCTTGCAGCAGTATACAGGGATAATACCGTGAAGGTATGGGATTTTGAGAAGAGGACACTCATTGCGGTCTTTATGGGACACGAGAATTGGCCCTTATGTATAGATTTTTCACCAGATAACAGGATGGTGGCATCGGGTGGACTGGATAAGACAGTAAGGCTCTGGGATATTCGTCAGAAAACAATTATCTCAATACTCAGAGGGCACCATGAACCGGTAAAATTCTTAAGCTTCTCCCATGATGGAAATATTCTTATCTCAATAGGATGGGGTGGAGAGATGATTGCATGGGATATAAATCTCCTCTCTCCTCTTGATACCTTTAAACAGTATAATGGCATGGTCCATCTCGCGAGCTTCTCTCCTGATAGCAAGAATATGGCAATCGTAACAAAGGACAATACGGTTCTGCTTATAAGCATAGATGGGAAATCATCTTATACCCTCTCCAGCGGAAAGGTGGTTATAAATTCTATTGCCTTCTCCCCAGATGGAGACCTCCTTGCCATAGGTGACGAGGTAAATATGGTGAGTTTGTGGAAGCTTTCAGCTTTCAACTTTCAACTTTCAACTTCATTTGCAGGGCATAGCGATTCTGTTTATGCGGTAGCCTTTTCTGCCGATGGAAAGAGATTGGTATCAGGTAGTGAAGACCATAGCATAAAGGTGTGGGATATAGAAAGGGGGATACTGCTTATGACCCTTTTAGCCATAGAAAAGGATGATTTTTTAATCTATCTGTGGGATAATAGTTATATAGCATCTGAAGGCGCAAAAAGGTATCTACGAAATAACTAACAACTAACAACTGACAACTAACAACTGACAACTATGTTGTAGGTTGTAGGTTATCAGTTGTTGGTTATCTATATGCCCTCTTTTAAATATAAGGCAACAGATATTAATGGAAAGGTTGTTGAAGGGATTATGGAGGCAAAGGAGGAGAGGTCTGTCATAACCATACTTCAAAATCGCGGGTATATCCCCATAAATATTATATACCCTGAACCTAAAAAAAAAGGTATTGAAAACCCTCTACTCTGGCTCTTCCATCGTATTCCTCAACAACAGGTCATCAATTTTACCGCAGAGCTGGCAGGATTGTTAAAGGCTGGTGTCCCCATTGATAGAAGTCTTAAAACGCTTATCGGTATTGTAGAAAAGAAGAAGTTCAGGAAAATCCTTGAAGATGTTTTAATATCTCTTGAGAAAGGGAGTTCTGTTGCCGATGCACTGGAGAGGTTTCCAATGGTATTTTCACCTTTTTATGTAAACATGGTGCGGGCTGGAGAGGCAAGTGCTACCCTTGATATTACACTGAGGAGATTAAGTGATTTCCTTTCGAGGTCTAGGGAGATTAGAAACCACATTGTATCTGCCCTTATATATCCTGCTATCCTTACAATCTTCAGTGGATTCTCTATAATCATTCTGCTGACCTTCGTTATACCAAAATTTGCGGCGACATTCTCAGAGATAGGACAGGCAATCCCCCTCTCAACTGTAGCCCTGATAAAGATAAGTGAGACCATTACCAATTACTGGTGGGCATTTCTCCTCTCCCTCATTGCTCCCTACCTGCTCTTTTACAGCTATACGACTACAGGTCCGGGGCAGCTTGCCTGGGACAGGCTGAAGCTCAAGATACCTATCGTTGATGTGAT
Source organism: Nitrospinae bacterium RIFCSPHIGHO2_02_FULL_39_82 (assembly GCA_001804915.1). Classification (GTDB taxonomy): domain Bacteria; phylum Nitrospinota; class Nitrospinia; order UBA9942; family UBA9942; genus PLOWO2-12-39-15. The sequence continues at coordinate 10,513 of MHDI01000057.1, forward strand.
TATCAGAAATGCAGAGGTTATAAGATTCTCAAGATCTATGGGGACCCTGCTTAAAGCAGGTGTCCCAGTCTTAAAATCCATTGATATTGTCAGTAATATCATTATCAACCGTTCTATTGTAAAATCTATTATAAAACTTCACGATAGTGTAAAGCGCGGCGAGGGGCTTGGCCATCCGTTAAAAAAGGAGGCGATATTTCCTTCAATGGCAGTTGAGATGATTATTGTGGGCGAGGAAACAGGACGATTAGATGAGATGCTTCTTGAGGTGGCAGATACCTTTGAAGCACATCTGAAGGAGAATACGAAGAGATTTCTTTCTATCCTGGAGCCGGCATTGATAATCTTCATGGGGATTCTTGTAGGTTTTATCGTTGTATCCATGCTGCTCGCTATCTTCAGTGTAAACGAGATACCATTTTAGAGAATTAGCAATGAGCAATGAGTGCTGAGCAACAAGTAAATAAACTCATTGCTCGTTGCTCATTGCTTAATACTGGGGGAGATGTTTATGAAACTGAGGCTTTTAAAAATCAAAAATCAAACGACCCATTCACAGGATGGGTGCCCCGAAATCAAAAATAATGAAAGGGGTTTTACCCTGATAGAGTTGTTGATAGTACTCATAATCCTAGGACTCCTCGCTGCACTGGTTGTGCCGAGGTTCTTTGGTCATGTAGGAAGGTCCAAGCTCACTGCGGCAAAGATGCAGATAGAGCTCTTTGGTACTGCTCTGGATGCAATGCGTCTTGATATAGGACGTTACCCTGCAGCCGATGAGGGTCTGCAGTTATTACGGGTGAATCCGGGGTATGCGGAGGGGTGGAGGGGACCGTATTTACCCAAGGATATACCGCTGGATCCGTGGAAAAGAGCCTATGTATATATCTCTCCAAGTGAACATGGAGAATATGAGATTATATCCTATGGTGCTGATGGTGTGGCTGGTGGCTCAGGAGAGGCACAGGATATCGTCAACTGGAAGGACATTGAGGAGTAGATATCGTCAATCTATTAAGGGGTTCACTCTGGTGGAGCTCCTGGTGGTTTTATTTCTTATCGGACTGATGATGATGATTGCTGTTCCCTCCTTTATGTATACCGTAGATGGTCTTAAATTCAAGGCAACTGCCAGACAGATAGTCTCAACACTTAAGTTTGCCAGAAATACTGCGGTATTTAAGCAGAAATCACAGACTGTCGGTTTTGATATAGATAATAACCTGTACTGGTTAGAGGAACAGAGGCTTGGAGGAGATGAAGACCATCGCTCACAGGATATAAAAACCTTTAAGCTCCCTTCCGATGTCTCTATTGAGGCACTGGAGTTCATTGAGGAAAAGATTGAATCAGGAAAAGGTAATATCATATTTTATCCTAACGGAAGTTCAAGCAGCGGGACAATCATAGTGAAAAATAAGAGAACAGATGAGGATTTCAGAATCGGAGTAGATATTCTCACCGGCCTTACAGAGGTAACCTTTTATAGAGAATAACAAAGAGAGTATCTGAGTGTCAGAGTATCAAAGTATCAAAGCACTTTGACACTTTGACACTTTGATACTTTGATACTTTGACACTGTATGAACAATGAAAAAGGTTTTAGCCTTCTGGAGGTATTGGTAGCCATTACTATATTGGGGATCACCCTCGGAACCATCATGGCTCTCTTCTCAGGAGCCCTACGATCGGTAGGGAGTTCAGAGGAGTATTCTCAAGCCCTCCTATTAGCGAAGAAGGGTATGGAAGATGCAATACTCATGGAGGATATCCATTCAGGGACAGATGAAGGGAGTTTTGGTAATGGTTACACATGGGAGAGAACTATAATGCCTTTTGAGATATCTGAAGAAGAGGAATATACAAATGAGAATATCCCCTTTAACCTATACGATGTTGAAATAAAAGTAAAATGGTGGAGTGGGAGAGCAGAGAAGGTGATGAGTCTAAAGAGCATAGTCCTAAGGGAAACATCTGAGGAGTAGGAACAAAGACCTAAAAAGTGTCAGAGTGTCAAAGTGTCAAAGTGTCAAAGTATCAAAGTAAAAGACTCTGACACTCTATTTTAATATATATGTCTAAAAGGTTTAACCGAATATTTATCGAAGTCAGAGGGTTCACCTTGCTGGAAATACTCGTCTCCATGCTTATATTGAGTATGGTTAGTATTCTGGTATTGCAGGGATTAAGGATCGGTTATAAGGTGTGGGAGAAGGGGGAATCAAAAGTCGCCCACAACCATAGGGTGAGGATCGCGATAGATGCAATTTCCAAACAATTGAGCTCTGTCTACCCCTTTTTTGTAAAGGATGAAGAAGGGAAACCTTCACTGATATTCAAGGTGGAGCCGAAAATGGTCAAGTTTATAACAAGCAGACCTATAGGATTAAGTAACCGTGGCGGGTTGTTTTATGTAATCTACACACTTATAAATGACTCTTATTCAGAAAAAATGTCCCTTGTTGCTTATCAAAAACCTATTTATATGATTAAGGATTTTGAAGACATTGATATAAATAGTGAGAAGGCAATCAAGCTAATCCCCGATATAGTAGATATAGAATGGAGCTATTCATCGTGGGAAGAGGAGAAATTGGAAATGCCAGAGGAGGTTGATGAGAAAGAGAGAGAGAAATCCCTGCCTAAGGAGGTCATGCTGATACTGAAGCATAGAGAAGGAGAAAATATCTATCTTACGCAGGTTACCATCCCCCTTATGATGGCAAGCAAAAGACCTTCTTTGAAAGAAAGAACAAAGACCTGATTAATCCGCAGATTATACAGATTTTCACATATTTTAAAAAATATTTTGTTTTAATCTGCGGTAATCTGCGAAATCTGTGGATATATAATTTATACATGAAGAAAAACCTTATAAACGAGAAAGGGGTAGCACTCATTCTTATCTTATGGGTTGTCACCCTCCTGAGTGTCATTGTGAATACCTTTGCATGGATGGTTAGGACTGAGGCACAGGCAGTTGGTAATTTTCAGGAAGAGACAAAGGCTTATTATCTTGCCAGAGGTGGTTTTCAGCGTACTATTATGGAGCTATTAAAGAATCAAGGGCTTCCTGCCGAAGAGGCTCCGGGGGAGGGGCTGAAGCTGGATGGCAGGGTTAACATGGTCCACTTTCAGGATGGGTATGCAGAGGTGAGGGTGGTAGATGAGGGGGGAAAGATAGATATAAATGTGGCAAGCAGGGATGACCTTATCAGGGTTTTTACTGCACTTAAGATTGAAGGGGAGAATAAGGATGTAATAGCAGATTCTATGCTTGACTGGATTGATGAGAATGACCTTCATAGGCTTAACGGGGCTGAGAATGACTATTACAGGTCTCTCCCAGAGCCATACATGGCTAAGGATGGACCCTTCAGCATGGTGGATGAGCTTTTATGGGTCAGGGGTATTACCCCGGAAATATTCTATAACTTTACAGCAAACCGAAGCCATGAGTGGAGTGAAGGGGAGGCGAATATATCAGGAGAAGAAGGAAGATTCGGAACCGGTTTGGAGAGTATTTTTACAGTGTATACCGGCTCTAATAAGGTAAATATCAACACCGCATCTATGACACTCCTTACAGCCATCCCTGGTATTGGCGAGGCTCAAGCTGAAAAAATAATTGCTATAAGGGAAGGGAACCCTTTTCGTGATATGAGGGACCTGACAAAGGTAGTTGCATCATTTCCTCCTGAATTCTCAAAATTTATTAACTTTTCTTCGCCAGGGGTATATACTATAGAAATTGTAGGTAGGCTAAATGGGAGCTATGTAAGACGCTCCCTGAAATCAGTGGTCAAAATAAAGGGAAAGGGTGATTATGAGATACTTTATTGGAAGGAAGGATAATCTTATATATATATTTCTTTTTGTCTTCCTGCTGGTAATAGAAACCTGCGCCCCACCGAAGCCGGTTGTTATAAGGAAATCGTGTGTTGATTGCCATCAGAAGGAGTATAAAGAGTATTCTGCGGATAAAAGTTTGCACGCCCCTGTGGCAAAACAGATTTGTGAAGGGTGTCACATTCCCCATGGGACAATCGGTGCCCTTTATTTAAAAAAGCAGGGTGCTGCCCTCTGTTATAGCTGCCATGAAAAGGATAAAGAGAGGCTTGAAAAAAAGAATCTCCATGACCCGCTAAAGAAGAAGGACTGTCTGGTATGCCATAACCCGCATTCATCTAAGTCAAAAAAGTTGTTACGATTTGAAGGGAATGAGCTGTGTTTTAAATGTCATAATAAGGAGAGCTATTTAAAGAAAAATGTTCATAAACCCCAGGAGGAGGGCTGTATAAAATGTCACGACCCTCACTCATCGGATAATCCTTTCGGGCTTATTGTCCCTTCAAAACAATTATGTCTGGATTGCCATAAAATAAGAAAGGAGTTTAATACAGCACATAAAGACTATCCAGTTACAGAGGGGGATTGCAGCATCTGCCATACACCCCATTCTTCCTCAAAGGAAAAACTGTTAAGGGAAAATGTTCACAGGCCATTTGCCGAACTGAAATGTGATTCCTGTCATAACCCTCCCAATTCAAAATTACCTCTCGGGGTAAAAATGGAAGGAGACTCCCTCTGTTATAATTGTCATTCTGATAAGAAAGAATCGTTTAAAAAGGCATATGTCCACTCTCCAGTTAAAAATGGACAATGCCTCTATTGTCATGACCCTCACGCCTCGGATCACAGAAATGAATTGAGGAGGTCAGAGAAATCCCTTTGTTATAGCTGCCACGAAAGGGAGGAAAAGGGGCATCAGAAGAAATATGTTCATACAGCCCTGAATAAGAATAATTGTTCCGACTGTCATGACCCTCATGCCTCGGAAATTGAAAAGGGACTGAAATCTGCGGGAGCGACACTATGTTACAACTGCCATAAAGAGAATGGCTTTAAGAATTCTGTGTCCCATCTTCCTGTAGTGGAAGGGAAGTGTACTATGTGCCATTCTCCTCATGCCTCTGATTTTGAGTACGAACTCATTGCACAGACAGGTGAGCTTTGCTACAGTTGTCATGCAGATGAGAAAAAGAGATTTGAAAAATTAGGTGTCCATACGCCTGTAAAAAATGGGGATTGCGGAAAGTGTCACAAATCACATGGTTCAAGTGTTGAGAAGATATTGATTAAGAAAAAGGAATCTCTCTGTTTTGAGTGTCACTCTAATATGGAAAAGGAATGGGGAAGGGAGGCTATTCATATTCCTTACATGGAAGGAAATTGCGGCACCTGTCATGATTCCCATGCCAGCAACAGAAACAGACAAATAATAGATGATGAACCTGACCTATGTTACAACTGTCATAAAGATTTGAAGGTGGGATTTACAGTCACAAAGCATACTCACGCACCTGCATCAGAAGGGAAGTGCATGGTATGTCATAGTCCTCACGGAGGTAAGATAAAGGGCTATTTGAAAAGGACAGAGAAATCCCTCTGTCTTTCCTGTCATAAAGATATTGGTGATAAACTGGTGGCTTCAGGTGAATTTATACATAAACCTGTAGGTGAAGGGGAGTGTCTGAAATGTCATCGTCCTCATTATAGCAGGGAGGAGGGATTACTATTAGTTGACAATAATACTTTGTGTGCAGGATGCCATGAAAAAACAAGTGAGAATTTTATACAGCGACATGGGAATATCCCATTCAAGGATGGGAATTGTTCCTCCTGTCATGAGGCACATACCTCCAGGAATAAGAATTTACTTCATGAAATTCTCCATAAACCTTTTGAGAGAGGTGAGTGTAAGGAGTGTCATCCAGAACAAAAACCTAATTAAATGTACAGGAATTTCAATCCTATACATGATTACAGAGATTATAAAAAGATTTCGGAGATTAAAATCTTTGTAATCTAAACTTAATCTTTGTAATCAAAGTTAGTGTGAGCAAAGCGAACACCTAATTTATCTGTGTCTATCTGTGTCTAAATCTTTTTCTTTTGTTCATCATTTTCCAGCCTGAAAGACCTGGATTCTGTTGTTTCCACGGTCCACAATATATATTTTATTTTCCATGTCGGTATAAAGATAGGATGGTTTATTAAGCTCCCCAGGATTCCATCCGTTCTTTAAAAAACTGGATTGGAAAATCCCATCTTTTTTAAAAACAAGAATGCTTCCTTTGTGTTGATCCAATACATATATTAATCCATTCTTATCAACAGCAATGCTTACAGGAAATTCAAACTCCTGTAACCCTTCTCCCTTTTTACCAAAACTCAAAGTAAGTTCACCTTTATTATTAAAAATATAAACCTTTCCTTCCAGGGTGGAGAGCGAATATACATTTCCATCCATATCAACCCGCATATCTGAAAAGTCTGCAAATCTATTTTCTACCTTAATCTCCCTTAAGAATCGCCCTTTTGAATTTAATACCAGTATCCTTCCGTTACCTCTATCTGTTATATATAGATTGTCATTCTTGTCAATTGCCAGTTTTCCTGGTACGACAGGATTTTCACCTGCCGGTGAATCTCTGATTTCCAATCGTCTGAAGTCCCTTTGGGGTATATCAATAAAAAATATTTCATGCTTGGCTGGTCCACCTATAACAAAAAACTGTTCCCGACTGTTTCTAACCAGACTCATCGGGTATTTCAGTTTTCCACCTACATCAAACTCGGATATATAATTAAACTCCGAATCAAAGGAGATGAGGCGGTTATTGCCTGTATCTGCAATATAGAGCCTCTTTTTTGACTCATCAAAGAACAGGGATACAGGTTGATTAAACTTTCCCGTTTGTTTATCACCAGACAGTGAGGCAATAAGTGTTATATCTGCTGAAAACAAGAGCGATGGTATAAGACAGATTAAACCCATGAAAATAGATATTGTAAATCTTAAAAAATATTTTCTAAATTTTTGACTTATTTTCATAGTTTGTGACATTGTTCGCAGAGTTCCTTGTCCGGGTCAAGCCTGAGATTATATTTATACCCCGAACCCATAGGGTTATGACAGGTAATACAGTTCATCTCCTTTTTGTTTCTCGGGTCTATAATTTCGGGTCCAACCGGATGGGAGAAGACTTGCTGCTGTTCATGACATTTTCCAATACCGCATGATTCAGATTCCTTTGCCTTTAAAAAGGTAATATTGTCAGAGCCATGTGCCGAGTGACATGAGGAACAGTCTTCTAATTTAGGATGTTTGAATAAGGTCGTTTTTGCAGATATCCGCCTTTTTGTATCCATGTGGCATCCAAGGCAGACCCTTTCCTCTTTTTTATCAAGGAGAGACTTATTATCAGAGGCATGGGGATTGTGGCAATTGAGACAGAAGTTTTCTCTGTTGCCGGTAATATGACTGTTTATTTTTTCAAAATCCTTTATAGTATCTGTATGGCAATCGTAGCAAAGTTTAACCCCTTTATTTTTTAAAGTTAGAGGTTCTTTAGATGAAGCTGCATCGTGGCATGCGGTACATCCCTTTTCTGCCACAGGGCGGTGTATGGATGCCTTAAGTAAATTTCTGCTGTCAGAGGAGTGAGGGTTATGACAGGATGAACAGTCTGATTCTCCGACAGGATAACCGACATGGGCAGCAACAAACTGTCCTTCTTTAACCTTATGACAGTCTGAGCACAGATCAGCGCTCTTCTTTTTTAGCAATCCGTCATTTGAGGCTGAATGCGGTGCATGACAGGCGATGCAGTCCCCTTTTTTTACGAGAGGATGGGATTCCTTCTTTGATATAATTGAATCCCTTTGATGGCATGTAAAACATACCTCACTACCTTTTTTGGTAAGCAGCATATCATTTGTGGAGGAATGTGGATTGTGGCAGAGCAGACATTTTCCGTTTTTTACGGGGTCATGTATAACTGCCTGACTGAAGCTGTTATCTTTTCCGGTTTTGTGGCAGGAATAGCAGAGTGTATCTTCGGTTCCCGTCAGGAGTCCTTTGTAGTTTGAGGTATGTGGATTATGACAGGATAGACAGTTTCCATCTTTAACAGGACTGTGTGCTTTCTCCTCTGAAATCTTATCTTTCAGTGTCGGGTGACAGTCAAGGCAACTTTTTAGAGGTGATGCTGTAACTAATTTGTTTTCTGAAAAATCTGTTGTTAATAGAGCTGTAATTGTGATAGAAAGAATAATTAAATATCTCATAAAAATTTTTTCCCTTCATAAATGCTCTCACATTTCTGGGATTTATGTCAAGGATTTTAAAGAATCTGTCAATTGCAAGGTCATATTTCTTATTCTTATAGAATTGTATTGCCTCTCCCTTTATCCATAGGAGGTGTGTGAAATATAACATCTATTATGTATTAAAAGACACATTCTTTATTGCTTTTAAATATACATTAGCTTATAATTACACATTAATCTTATTAGATTTTCTCAATTATCGTGCCAAAGTAAACCCCTCACATAAATTATGTGCAGGGTAAATTACCATGACTTTTATTAATAGATTACTACTGAAGATAATCTTTTCGATAGTTATCGCTACGATTGTAATTTTTTTCGTAATAGGATATACTTGGATAAGATGGTGATGAATTTGCTTGAATTTAAATGCAGGGAGAGTAAAATATCCATCCATACAAATCTCGATAATAATATTCAGGATACCTTAAAGGAAATTTAAGATGTCTACTCGACAAAAACAACGGGTTTTGATTATTGATGATGATAATATTATTGCGTGGACACTGCAGGAGAAACTGACTAAAGAGGGTTTTGAGGTTAAAACAGTAGAAAATGGAGAGACTGCACTTAATCTTATAAGAGAGGATATGCCTGATATGGCTTTTGTAGATGTTTTTCTACCCGGCATTGGCGGGATTCAGATATTAAAAGAGATAGTTAGTATGAATGAGGAGATACCCGTAATTATGATTACCGGTTCGGGTTCTGTGGACACGGCAGTTACAGCTATGAAGCTTGGTGCCTATGATTATATCAGCAAACCCTTTAACTTGAACGAGGTTGCAATAATTGCAAAGAAGGCAGTTGAATCTAAAAGGGTAAGCAGGGAAATTTCATGGAAGCTTGAAAAGGAAAAGAAGACCCATGGTATTGATAATATTATCGGTAAAAGTAAAGAGATAAAAGGGGTTTTAGAGATGATTCAGAAGGTAGCACAGAGCGATGCCTCCACTGTCTTAATAGAGGGGGAGAGTGGAACCGGTAAAGACCTTGTAGCAAGGGCTATTCATTATTCGAGCCGCCGGGCGGGCAGACCCTTTATGGATATAAACTGCACAGCCCTCCCGGATACACTGGTTGAGAGCGAACTCTTTGGATTTGAAAAAGGTGCCTTTACTGATGCTAAGGCGAGGAAGATTGGTCTCTTTGAACTTGCAGACGATGGTAGTGCCCTGCTTGATGAAATAGGAGATATTCCCATGACCACACAGACAAAACTGCTCAAATTAATTGAAAGTAAGCGATTTAAGAGGATAGGTGGGACTTCAGATATTGAGGTGGATGTAAGGATTATAGCAGCAACAAATAAGAATCTCAAAGAGGAGATTAAGTCAGGAAGATTCAGGGAAGACCTGTATTATCGTTTAAGGGTAATCCCTATATTTATACCCCCTTTAAGGGCAAGGAAAGGTGATATACCCATCCTTGCAAATTATTTCATAGATAAATTTAATCAGGAGTTTAGAAAAGATAAAGATATCAAGGGACTATCTTCAGGGGCAGAAAAGGCACTTCTCTCCTACTCATGGCCCGGAAATGTACGGGAGCTTAAAAATGTCATTGAGAGGGCTATTATCCTTGAAAGCAAAGATAAGATATTAATTGAACACCTTCCTATTGAGGTTGTGGAGGGTGTATCTCCCAATGAAAGCCATGACTCAATTTTTGCACTCCCGGAAAACGGGATATCTCTCGAAGAAGTTGAAAAAAATCTCCTCATGCAGGCAATTCAAAATGCAAAGGGAAATCAGTCCAGGGCAGCAAAACTCCTTGGGTTGAGTAGATACGCCTTACGGTATAGAATGAAGAAATTTGGGTTCAACTAAAAACTTGACAAGCTCCTTATTTATCTGTATATGTAAAGTAAAAAATAATAATAGGAGGTGAAATATTTATGATATTTTTATAACGATTTGAAAAAAAATTATACTATCCTTTATAGAAAAATTTTTAACTATATATTTGTAAAAAAAATAGGGTGTGCAATATAATACTTTTGATGTGCGAAAATACACATTCATCTCTCATCTCAATCATCTCCCCACACATAAATTATATGGGCGAAGAGTGGGGAGATGGGTTAAAAAAAAGGGGGAAATTATGAAACTAAAATTGTTGATTGTGTTGTTTTTTGGAATACTTGTTTTACCTTTAATTCCAGAATTCTCATTTGCTGAATATGCGGATATAATACTAAATAGCAAGGCTGAAAGCATGAGGAAGGCTTTTGTTAACGATGTAATGTTTCCACATTGGTTTCACAGGATACGCTTTAAATGCAAGGTCTGTCATGAAGATATATTTATTTTAAAAGCAGGCGCCAATGATATCAATATGACTATGATTATGAACGGTGAAAAATGTGGTAAATGTCATAATGGTATTATCGCTTGGGAGCCTCTATATTGTGATAGATGCCACTCATGGGAACCTGGGTGGACTCCTGGTCCTGTGCAGTTTTCAAAGAAGGTAAAATAATTAAGAAAGGAGGTAATTTAATCCAATGAAAACTAATAAAGGATTTAAAAGGTTATTAATATTTTTAACAATTCTTGTTATATCCCTCTCTTTTTCCGCTGTAGCCGCTGAAAAAAAACCTGTTACAAAGAAAAAAGATGTAAAAGAGGCTCCCAAGAGCGAGGAAGCCGCTAAAACCCCCGTAGTTGAGCAGCAAACACAGGCTACTGAATCTCCGTCAGAGACTACTCCCAGTAAATCCCTTGACCCAAAGGATGCGAGGAGTCTTATCTATCTTGATACAAAGGGTGGTATGGCAGGGACAGGTGATGTGAAAAAATCGGGAGTTGCATCAACTTTTGCCAAACTCGGGGCAGGATGGCATCCTGTTGCACTTGCAGAAACAGGTCTTCCGATGGATAAATATAAGTTGGTTAATTGGGCACAGGTTGTGAGAGAGAAGATAATTGACCCTCCATATAGCCTTGACCCGGATGCAAAGCCAGCCGATGAGCAGATACTTGATATGAATATATTATTTGAGACCAAAAGTGATTTTATGGATAATGTCATATTCCCTCATTACATCCATACATGGTGGTTAAAATGTGAGATATGCCATGAATCAGTTGGGGGACCTATTTTCGAGCCAGTTGCTGGAGGGAATGATGTAAAAATGATAGAGATGGCAGGGGGAAAATGGTGTGGTAGATGTCATAACAGGATAGCCTTCCCACTTGCAGATTGTAAGAGGTGTCATGTTTCACCTAAAGATGCAAAGGTTGATGAAAATGTAATCAGGAGGACAGCTAAAAAATAGAGGGATTTTGGGGGATTAATACATGAGGTTGTGGTTTTTTTTTATTATCAGTATAGTAATTTTATCTATCACTGACTTGTCATTGGTGCGAAACTTGTCCCTGCAGATAGTAAGCGGGGAGCAGGAATCCGGTTCCTTCTTTGTTTATGCAGCCGGGAAAGAGCCACAGGATATCATTATTTTCAAAAATCAAGGTGCGAGCAGGAAAAAGGCTGAGATGCCCCCTGCCCGTTTTTCACATTCAATACATAATAAGAAAAAGTTAAAATGTAATAATTGTCATCCCTCTGTTTTTAAAGAGAAGATAGGGGCAAATATCGTTACAATGAAGAAAAATGTAGATGGTGAGTATTGTGGAAAATGCCACAATGGACAATCTGCATGGGATATGTCCGCTTGTCGTCGCTGCCATGTTTAATTGAGCAAAATTTAACTGTTTATGTGTCATAATACCCACTGTTTAAATTCCAAAATCAATGTTAGTAAGGTTAAAGCCTCGCACTACGATCTGTGCAATTGCTGGAATGTAGTGCGAAGCTTTAGCTTCGCCTTAATAAATCAAATAGTTATATAGCTGTTTGCATTGCTGTAAAAAATTTTTATTGCTTTTTTGAGAAAACAATTAAAATGGCATGATTAGTGCTTCTTTAAATAGGCAAAAAGGTATCATAAAATTTTATAAAGAAAGGAGGTAAAGATTGTGAGACAAAAATTATTTATGAAAAGAAAGGGGGTAAAATTTATGAGAAGATGGTTAGGAGTTGTAGGGGCTGTTCCCAGAACAGTCTATGTTGTTCTGGTTGTTAGTTTCTTGTTATTATCCGGCACATCAGCTTTTGCAGTTCACAAAGGAGCTGGTGGTCTTACCTGTGGAATGTGTCATACCATACATAATAGCCAGGGAAATAATACTTTTGTTAGCCAGTCCCCGGGTGCACTTGTCATGCTCCGTGCAGAAGTATCCGGAAGGCAAGACATACATAAGCTCTGTCTTCAGTGCCATGCCAGTAATGGTTCTAACGCAAATACAACTTATGAACCTCACACTGCAATTAAGCCGCCAAAGGTTTATATTGATGGAGCAGAAGGTAAAGGATTAGCAGGAACCAACTCAGATCCCTTTGATTTTACCCAGATAGGTGCTGGTGGTGACTTCAGTGGTGTCTTTAGTTATAGCGGGAGTGATATTAGTTATGCTACAACTCCAGGAGATAATCCGTCTGGTAGTAATCTCTCTCTTGGTAGAGGGCATTCCCTTGGTGCAACAACTGTAACCCCTCCAGGGGGAACAACCACATTAGCTGCCTTCAGTTGTACCTCTTGTCATGACCCACATGGAAGAAATACTACCCAGAGTTCAAGCAATGGTGTTAATTTATACAGGATGTTGAGGTATAACACTACCGGCGCAACTATCTCCCCTATGGTGAATCCTATAATAGGTATGAGTAGTTGGGTAGGGGGGATTACCGGAGAAGTTGCAACGGGGAATTATGCTGGAGTAAATTCTACTACAGCAAACCATGTATGGCCGGTTTATAATAGTGCTACACAACAGAATGTCTATGCAGCAGGGTCTGTTAAAGGTGACCAGGCTGGTGGGACAGCATTCTCAAACTTCTGTGCCCAGTGTCATCAAAACTGGCATGAGTCTATTAGTACTACTAATGCAAGTGGTGATGATTGGAAAAGACATCCTGTGGATAATCCTATAACAGATACTTCTCCAAATAGTGGTGCAGGGGTTGAAATTACAAGATTTGATAACTATAATACCAATCCTGTCCCCAGTCCGCTTGCCCTTGGTACAAGTACTGGTGCAACAAAACTCCCTGCAATGCAGGCTACTGGTGCTGGAGCTTATTATTTTGCAGATGATGCGGCAGATAGGGTTTTCTGTCTCTCCTGTCATTATGCCCATGGTGGACCAAACAATGACATCCTGAGATGGAATTATACCTCTGCTGTATCGGCAGGTAGTCAGACTGGTAATGCTATAGCAACTAATGTTGGATGTCAGCAGTGTCATAACAGGTAATGCGAAGCATCATTCCGAGCGAATGCGAGGAATCTTTGAGACTTAAAGTTTAAAAAGGGAGGCTTGTAAAAAAGCCTCCCTTTTTTTTGCCTTGATAAATATGAAACGCTTAAAATTAATTATAATTTTTATTCCTATTATTGTATTATTTGGACTCATAGAAACAGGTCTTAAGACCTGTTATTGTCTAACATGGCTAACGCCATGTTTCTACAATACAGGATCAACAATTGCGGCAGAACCCCAAAAGATAACCGTTAAGCATATTACTTCTTATACAAATAAATTAATGGGTGGAATTTCACCTACAAAACTTTATTTTGACCGCCAGCAGAAAGAGCTTTATGTGGTCAGTAATACTAAGGAAATTATTATTGTTAATGAAGATGGCATAGTGGTTTATAAAATTTCACTTGAAAAGCTCCCGCAGACCTTCTGTGTAACAAAAGATGGGGATATTTTCCTATCCTATGGTTCAGGGGAGATAAATGTCCTCAACTATCGGGGAGAATATAAAGGTAAGCTTGATTTATCTTCTGTGCCAGATAACACACTCATAACTATTCAGTCTCTACATATAGATGAAGATGGTCTCATTTATATAGGCGATCAGAAATTAAGCAGAGTTATTGTCCTCGATAATTCTGGAAAATTTTTATTCCAGTTTGGAAAAAAGGGGAGTGGTGAAGGGGAATTTCTAAATGCCTCCTCAATTACAGCAGATAAGGAGAGGGTATACCTCCTCGACCCTGCACTATTTCGTGTGTCTGTCTATGATAAAAAGGATGGTAAATTTCTCTTCAAGTTTGGTCAGGCATCAAGTTTATTGGGTGGATTTAGTATGCCGTCAGGTATTGATACAGATGGAGAGAGATTATTCGTTGTAGATACAAACAGGTTTGTTGTAATAATCTTTGACAAGGATGGTAAACCAATTGTAGAACTTGGAGGGATTGGTAGAAACCCTGAAAACCTTTCATGGCCCTCTGATATTAAAGTGGATAATAAAGATATGATTTATGTAACTGATGGGGGGGATAATGGCAGGGTTCAGGTATATGAACTTATTATACCAAAGGTGGAAGTTGCCGAACCAGTGCCTGAACTACCAGCACCTGAACCTGTTATTGAAAAAGAACCTGAGCCAGTTGTTGAGATTCCCCAACCTGAGCCAGTTGTTGAGATTGAAGTTACCCCTATTGAGCTTGAGCAAAAGGAAGAAGAAATTATATCGGATGTATTTAAAAATCTGGAGTTTCAAAGCGGGAGTGATATAATGGAATCATCTTCTTATGATTATTTAGATAAATTGTATGAAGTGTTGGTTAAAAAGCCACAATACAAATTACATATTGCAGGGCATACAGATAATACTGGTTCAGAAGAGGAAAATTTAATGCTTGGCCAGAAAAGGGCTGATGCAGTAAAAGAATACTTACAGGATAAAGGGATTGACCCATCAAGGATTACTACTGTCAGCTATGGAGAATCACAATCTATTGCTGATAATAGCACCGAAGAGGGGAGGAAGATTAATAGGAGGGTTGAGTTTGTAATTGCAGAATAATAATTAGGCATGTTATTTGCTTAAAATATAGGATAGATGAGAAAAATAATTAAAGGTCTTTTTCTGACAATCGGGATTTTGTTATCAGTTATACAGGCAGCTGAATCTGCACCTTCAAACTTTTATTTTATCAATACCATTGATAGGTTTTCTGAGGAATATAGATTTGAAGGATTGTCATCCTTTTTTATAAATGATGAGGAAATTTATGTTGCAGATAATGGAGGGAGTCACATATATATATTCAATCTTGACGGCTCACCAGTATTTCAGTTTGGAAAAGAAAAAGGGATTACCCTTCCCATAGATATTTTTGTTTATAATGATTATATCTATGTTAGTGAGGAAGGTAAGGATTCCATAGAGATTTTTAATATGCGTGGTGAAAAGTCAGGGATAATAGCACCCCCTTATGAGGGATTTGCACCTAGTAAGATGGCAGTTGCCGAAGATGGCAGTTTTTTTGTTGTGGATAGGAACTCTCTCAAAATATGTGTATTTGATAGAGAAGGAGAATATGGATATAATTTTGGTGGTAGAGATATATTTAAGTCAATTGCCGGTATTACGGTAAAGGATGGGAGGATTTATATATCGGTGATGAGTAATAACCCTGTGGTAAGGGTATTTGATACTAAAGGTAACTATCTGACCGGTTTTGGGCAGATTGGTGAGGGTGAACACTATTTTTCCATGCCATCAGGAATAAAGGTTGATGATAAGGGAAATATATGGGTGGTAGATGCATTCAAACACAGAGTAATGGGCTTTAATATAGAGGGTAAGAAGCAGGGTGAGTTTGGCATTTTTGGAGATCCCAAAAAGGACCTCTATTATCCGCTCGGTATTGATTTCAGAGGCGACACCTTTTATGTAATAGAAAAGGGACGGGGGAGAATTAGTTTAATAAAAGCAATGAGCAATGAGCAATGAGCTCGGTTGCAAAACAGAGAAACAAGTAACTTATTGCTTATTATTCATTGCCCAGTGCTTTTATTTAGAGGTGAATATGAAAAAAATATTTTTTTACTCATTACTCATTACTCATTGCTCATTGCTCATTGCTAATTATTCATTTGCAGGTGATTATCATAAATCCGGTATTCCAGCCGAAACGACACTCGCCTGTGCCCAGTGTCATGTAATGCACGGGACACAGGGTGGAAATTCATTCAGTCTAATATACACAGGTGGGACAACCCTTTATGCAAAATTGCTCAGGGCAGATACAGTAGTAAATCTATGTAAATATTGTCATGATGGAGACCCTGTTGGACTCGGTGCACCTGACCTCTTCAGTCCTATTTATAACGCCTCAGCAGGAGATTTCAACACAGGGGGAACACCTGATGAAGACAAAAGGCACAGTATCGGGGTTGACTTAACGGGGGTAAGTCCGCCAGGTTATGCAGGGAGTGACTGGACAGTAGCCCAGGGGAAATATGGTTCTGTTTTTAGCTGTATATACTGTCATGACCAGCATGGGAACGGTAATTATAGAAATTTTAGGCCAGAACCATTGAATCCATCTTTTAGAGAACCAGGAGGCAGCACACCAACTGATACATATAAAATAGTAACCTATAATAATGGAGTATGGGATGACATATCCTCAATTGCACAGGCAGTTATAGATGGAAATGCTGATGGAAGTGACCCTGCTAACCAGTATTCCACATCTAACATGACATTCAGGAGTAACACTAAACAAATAGCTAACTTCTGTGGTAAATGTCATGTAAAATTTTATAATTCTAATGGATACGGTGGTGATGACAGTGGTTATGGTAATGGTAAGTTAGGTGGCAGTGTTACTGGCGATAGTGGAACCGGCGATAGCGGAAACCAATGGGTGCGTCATCCTGTAGGCGGCATTTCTGTTGGTGTTGGAAATGGACATACCGACCCGGCAAACCTTGTATCAATAACCGGAGCAAACCGTGTTCGTGTTATAAATCCCGATGGTGCTGATACTGGCAGCGACGAACAGCCATTCTGTCTCACATGCCACAGGTCACACGGTTCAAGAAACCACTCAAATTTAATCTTTGGGGGACCTGGTGATGGAACTATAACTGATGGTGGGGGAGTTGGCACAAAGATGAGAGACACCTGTCAACAGTGTCATAATCAGTAGGGGTATTATGAAAATGCAAAATGCAAAATGCAAAATGCAAAATGCAGAAAGTAAAAACATAGAGGCAAGAGGCAAGAGGCAAGATATTTTGTTTCTGTCTTCTTGTTTCTTGCTTCTTACTTCTTGTTTCTTGCTTTTTGCTCCCCCTGTTCAAGCAAAGGGCGAGAAAGATATTCAAAAAATAGAGAGGGTTGTCATTTTCCCTTTTGAAAACATTTCTGGAAACTTTGATGCACCAGCCGTCATAAATTCATTAATTGAGAAGGAACTCAAAAATAGAGGATTTCAAGCCGTTCCCTATGAACAGGTAGATAGGTTTTTAAGTAAGAGAAAAATCAGATATACAGGTGCTGTTGACAGAATAACCACAATTGAATTGAACCGTGAACTTGGTGCGGATGCAGTTATCATAGGTTCTATTGACCTTTATTCATCTTTTAGTAATGATATATATGTGGGAGTAACCCTCCGTCTTGTTGGAACAAGGGATTGTTCTATCCTCTATATGGATACTATTTCTTATGCAGGAAGCGATTTCAGAGGTTTGCTCGGTTTTGGCAGCTTTAAGTCTGTTGATAAACTCGGAGAGGTAATTATTGCAAGTATGGTAAAGGAGATGCCTAAGGAATATCTCTTTGAGAACAGGGAAGATAATTTTCTTGAATTCGGAAGTGTAAAGATTTCTCCTTTAATTGTTAGGGGAGGGGAGGATACAAAGATTTTGGTAAGAATCATACCAGTAACAGAAAAACCTCTATCCGTTCAGGCTCATATTGGAGGGGAAAAGTTTGATTTAAAAAATGGGAATGGTGATTATTATGATGGTGAGATTACAGCCCCCGGTGAAGATGGGTTATACACGATAGATATTATTGCTGCCCTGTCTGATGGCAGGACATCCAAATTTTCTTCAGCAGGCATGGTAAAAGTTGATGCCATACCACCGGTGGTAACAATCTCAACAAACAAAGACATTACGGCTGGTTTTGTAAAAAAGGATGCAATCCTTTTTACTCTTAAGTCAAATGAGGAGATAGAGAGGTGGGATGTGGAGATAGTGGATAAAGATAATAAATATGTAAGGGGGGGTAAAGGATTCGGTGTATTGCCGCCACAGCTTATATGGAAAGGGGAGAATGATGCAGGGGGGAAAAACAGCGATGGTGTTTATAATCTTAAACTTTCTGTCTGGGATGTTGCAGGAAATATGGGGGTCTTTCAGAAGAAGATAATACTTGATACAACACCACCGGCAGTAAAAATAGAGGTTGAGACATCTGATAATAATGATGAGGTAACTTTTAATCTTGATTATGAAATAGATGAAAAGATGGAAAAATGGGAATTTATAGTATTAGGTGAAAATTCAAAGTTTGTAAAGAGTTTAAGTGGAAAAGGAAATGTGGATAAAAGAATAGTTATACCCTTAACCTCTGCAGAAGGGGTTGTAGATAGCGCAAAGATAATGTATACTTTTAGAGCTATAGATATAGCAGGAAATGTTTTTGAAACCTCTAATCAGAAAGTTGTGTTGCACAATAAAAAGGAGGAAAAATTTGCAAAGAAGAAAGAAGGACTGACAAGTGCATGGGATACTATAGATTTTTAGGTAAAACTACATATAATTTCATATCGGAATTTGGGTTTGTCTTTTCAGGATTCATCCTCGGCAAAATAGGTCCCTCCTGTGAAGATGGCTTTATCTCCCTTCTCTAATACATTTTGGTTGAAAATCAATCCCGGAATAGGTTAAACTTTATAGAAAGTATTATAATATTATCGTAGCGGCTAATTGCTTAAAAATCCTTGTGCCCCCGTAGCTCAGAAGGATAGAGCAACGGTTTCCTAAACCGTAGGTCGCACGTTCGAATCGTGTCGGGGGCGTTTTTTTTGCTTATGATTGACTTGCATGTACATTCTATCTTCAGTGATGGGGTTTTATTGCCATCTGAAATTATAAGAAGGGCTGATTCCATTGGTATAGAGGCAATTGCCATAACAGACCATGTTGATATTTCAAATATAGACCATGTGGTGCCGAGGGTCGTTAAGGCATGTGAGGAATTAAGAAGTTACTGGAAAATTGTTGCTATTCCGGGTGCTGAGATTACCCATGTGCCACCAGAAAGCATCAGCAGATTAGCAAAAGAGGCAAGAAAATTAGGAGCAAAGATAATACTTGTTCATGGCGAAACCATTGTTGAACCAGTAATGCCAGGAACTAATACATCTGCATTGAATTCTGATATTGATATTTTAGCTCATCCGGGTCTTATTACTGAAAAAGAAGTGGAATTAGCAGGAAAAAGGTCTATTGCCCTTGAAATAAGCGGGAGAAAAGGGCATTCATTTACTAATGGACATGTTGCATCAATGGCATTAAAAGGTGGTGTAAAATTGATATTTAATAGCGATACCCATCAACCAGAAGACCTTATAAATAAAGATAAGGCAAAGAAGATATTATTAGGTTGCGGTATTTCAGAATCAAGCTTAAAAGAGATATTCAAAAACTCAAAGGATATAGTTGATAATATATTAAAAAGAGAGATAAAATGAGCATTTACAAACGAATTTATAAGAAGAAACTTAAGGGGGCGGATGAGCTTGAAACAACTACCTCTATGCTCATAAGCTATCTCCATAAAAACTCAAAACCTATAATTTTTATTACCTTAATAATTTTAATATTAATTTCCAGTTGGGGAGGTCTTAGGTTTTATAAAGATAATTTAGCTGAAAAAACCAGTAAAGAAATTTATTATGCTCTAAAAGAATTAGACCCTCTTAAAGAGGTTCCTCCTGAAAAGATAGAGAAGCTGAAAAAATTGGAGGGAAGTTATCTATTTAAAAGCGGATATTCAAATCTATATCTTGGCCATTTTTATTATAAAAATGGCAAATATGAAGATGCCATAAAGGAATATAAAAAAGTGATTGAATCTGAGAGCAGCCAATTAAGGAAGGATATGGCTTCGTTGGGGATTGGTTATTCTTATGAGGCGATGGGACAATATAAGGAGGCAATAAATCTATTTTCAAAAAATCTAAATGGAAAGGACGAAAATTTAAAAGAAGAGATATATATTTCTTTGGGGAGATTTTATGAAAAATTGGGCGATAACAAATCAGCTCTCGAAAAATATCAGATTGTAATAGAAAAATTTCCACAGAGTAGAAATATTGAGGCAATTAAGGAAAAGATATGGAAATTTAAGATAATGAATATCTGATTATTGTTCCGATAAGGGATAAAGAGTAAACTTAACACAATATAAACAAATTTTAAAAATATGTCAAGTAAAAAAATAAAAAAAATAACATATCTGACAATCCTTATTTTAATAGTACCTTCAAGAATCGCAAACGGAGAACAAATAACCTTATCAATAATACCCGAAACAGTTTTCTATAACTGGGGAGTTAATGAATTTGAAATAAAAATACAAAATCCAACAATAAGCAAAGGAAGAATCAAAATAAAAGCAAAATGCTTAAACGAAAATAATAAAATTATTAAAGAAAGTACAAAAGAATACGAAGTTATGAGAACAGAAGACACAACACAAATGAGTATAACAAGCGAAAGATGTAAAAATATAATATTAGAAGCTTCTGAAACAAAATTTTTCACAGATGAAGAAAAAAGAATCTACAAACTGTTAAGAAAGAAAAATTAAAGGGGGGAAGTATCCCCCCTGCTTTCAAACTGATTACAGTTTTACAACACCCCCCACAGCGGGGAAACCCCGCAACGCCCCATGTCACATAATTTAAAATACAATTTTAAAATATGTGAAGGAGTATATAGTAAAATAAACTACAATTTTACCATACAGATTTAAAGCTCTCTATTTGGGA
>MHDI01000057.1:31591-53673 GCA_001804915.1 Nitrospinae bacterium RIFCSPHIGHO2_02_FULL_39_82
CAACAAAGCAAGAGAATTACAACGACATATTAAATCTAAATCAAAAGCCCTGATCTTCCTATCTATACCGTTTCTATCACGATACAAAAAATAAGAATTATATTTTTTAACATCATCAGAAATATAGCCCTGAATATCGTAAATCTCCTTTTGAGAAACATCAACATGATACCCCTGAATCAAAACATCTTGAACAGACTGAACAGCCGAAACAGGCTGAACAACCGAAACAACTTGTTTTTGTTTTTCAACCACCTGGGCCCTCCCCTGTTTTAAATCTTGAGTAATCACTTTTGCTTCTTGCTTTGAACGAACAAAAGCACGGGCAGAATAAGGAGAAAAAAAACCGTACCGAAAAACCAAAACCGCTGCAAGAATAAGGAGAAGAAAAACTAACAAAAACCGCCTTGACACAGAAGGCAACTTCTCAACTTCATCTTGAGTCATCGAAGAATATAAAGCAAATATTTTCTTCTTTGGTTTTAAAGTCTTTGTTGAAAAAACTTCTTGGTCATAAGAACCGGGGGAACAAAACTGATATTTGAACTCACCCATCATCGAGTAAGTCCGCCGAACTGCCTTAATGTGGTATTCAGCAAGATTTCTTAATTCTTTTGCAAGTGAATTTACATCTTGAGTTACAAAATAAATATCACAACCATAATGCCGATGGTATTGGAAAAAAAAGAAAACATCGGGATTGTAAAACTTACGATGAAAAAAAGCCGGGCCCTGTGCCTCATCAATAAGATATACCACCCGCCGACCTTCACAATATGCTTTTTGAAAAGTAGTAGAAAAAAAAGAAGAAAGCCCGCCGGCTTTCTGAATTTCACCTTGCAAACTATGACCGAGTATAAACCGCTCAATATTTGAATAAACCTGAACTGGTCTGTCAAGGTCTTTAGAAATATAATTATCTATTGACTCATCATAGCGAAAATAATTAGATAAAATATGCCAGACAGCATAATAGGTTTTACCTGAACCTATCGTCCCCTCAATTATACGAATTGCCATACTCTATAAACGAATAAAAGGAATCATACGAATTGCAAGACGAAACATTACAGCAGAAACAAGAATTGATACGCCCTCAGGAATACGGAACTTTGCCGCTAAATACCCTGTGAAACCAACTAACTGGATAGTGACAGCAGAAATTGAATGACCCGAAGCTTGCTGGTCAGCAAGGGACATGGAATCATTAATAATTTTCCACAATAAATTATTAATGACAACAGGAAAAATAGTAATCGCAAAAGTCCAAAGCAATAGTTTCCATGCGGCCCAGCGAACAGCCTGATACCCAAGAGCGGTGGCAAATGCCGAGCCAAGAAAAGTTAATAACGCACCCATCTTTAACCCTCAACACCAAAGATAATAAAAAATGAACGAAAAGTACAAATAAGAACAAAGCCCAATCCAAACGGGATGAACATTGCTTCCTGAGCGCAAAAATCTATAACGGTTGGTTTATCGTATATGGTAAACGAAAATGAACATTGCTCATCAGCAGTTGTTACCGCCGTACCCTGAACTGCAGCAATGAGTGGGGATTGCGAGATAAATGAAGAAATAAGACCGGGAACGTCTTTTTCTTCAGGAATCGCAGAACCACCACCGCCAGTGTCACTATCAGACAGCGGAGAATATGAAGAGGTATTAACATCGGGAACGGATGGAACTATATAATTAGATGGGGGATCTTCCCAAACCGTAGTACCATCCCCATCTCCTTTAACAGTACCGACCGACGAGGTAGTAACCCCCGATGAAGTGGTTGACCCAACCACAAGCCCGGATTGATAAGTGGTAGTTGATACTGTATTACCACCGCCTGTTAGGGTACTTGTAGTTACGCCGCCTACGAGAGTAGTACTGGATGTAACGCCACCCGTCCAGTCTGTCAGTGACGACGAGCCAGTTATTCCAAGCTCATTGCCAGAAACAGAAAGCTCAGTTACCAACGCCGTAGTTGTAGAACCATCTAAATTTGTAGTTGCTAACGAGGTAACTGTTTTAGTTGTATCCCCTGACATATTGTAAACGACAACGGTCTGATTACCTATCACGGTTTCTGTAGTTGATACAATATCATTATATGTCCCCGCCGTTGACTGCGTATTATCAGTACCCGCCAGCGTGGGGTCACCTGTAATTTTGTCAAACCCACAACGATTATTTGTTGTCATAAATTCACGAAACACAGTACCCCCGGGAATACACGAACAGCCAGAATCGGGAGATACATTATAAGAAACTGACGTTGTGGTCCCTGACAATGAAAGCTCCATGATACCCGTTACACCAGCACAATCAGGGTCATCAGTTACAGCAGTATCAGATAGCAACACATCAAAAGATTTACAGTCATAATCATTTACGGTCTCAGGGGGAGCTTCTGCATCTCCCATCTCGGAAAGAGGGGGCGGGCTTTCCTGCGGATACGTACGTGTCTTGAGACTACAATACTGCGTTGACGTTCCACTTGCAACAGGAGTACTTTCAATTCCGCCGCAAGAAACCGTGGATGAAACAGGCTGATAACAAGTACACACATTGCGAGTTTCAGTTACAATCCAAAATGTGCCGTCAGAACTTAAAGTATTCACGGCACTAACAAAATAATAAACCGTAGCGCATGTCTTCTGGAAACTGTTAACTTCCTTCCAAATAGAGGTTTTAGGACGCCGCCAAATACGATAACCACCCCCGGCATTTGTTACATCCTCAACCCACACATCCGAATCAGGATAATCAATTACGCTTGACTGATAGAAATTACTTACATCTCCCCATGTAGCAGCAAAAAGAGAAAAAGGAAAAAAAAGGGAAAAAAACAAAAAAAGGACGCACAAAAATAACCCTAAAATTGCTTTTCTTATAACGACTGATACTTTACTATGTCCTATTTTCATACAATAAATTTTCTACCCTTCCCGAAAAAAAACAGGAAGGGTAGAAATAAAAGTAAATTAACTTCTATTGCCAAGCTTGATTATCTTCTTCACAACCCAGATACCTGCAATCGCTGTTATGATAGCAGTAACCAACACAAAATATTGAGATGTATCTATTGTAATTGTAGATAGGTCAAGCGCGGCAGATGCCGTACCCGCAGCCAACATCAGAGAAATTATAAACAATAATATCTTAGTCATATCACTCACCCCCTTTTGGCACAAAGTGATAAAACTTTTCAAAAAAAATTTTCTTAGCATGGTCTGATAAAAGCCCTACGGCTTGGGAATCAGCAGACATAAGCCTTTCAAAAAGAATACAATATTTAATATAACCCGACATTGACATTTCACTTTTTCTTAAAACAGACATAATCATGTCATACTCACGCTCTGAAACATTCGCAGTTATTACTTGAGACATTTTTTTTAACTCCTATAAAAAGATTAAATTGCATAACGAATCAAAACCCATGCAAACATTGACCCACCAAGGAGACCCGCCAGACCTGTAAGCATGTTTTCTGTAAAAACTGCCGTATCAACAGCTTCAATCTCAACACAACTGAAATTCCGCATAATGCCAGAGGACATATCAAGAATCACAGCCCCGCCGTTGATTGCAGGAATATAAAATTGACTATATAACCCTGTGGGAGTTTCAGGGAGAGAAACAGAAACTGAGTTTGAAGCAACAACAATATTAACAGTACTCCGCCATTCAAAACCTATCAGAACATCAGAAGCAGCAGGACAGAACACAGTATATTGAACCCCAGAAAAAGCAGAAACAGGGAGAAAAAACAGAAACAGGACGCACAAAAACAGCCCTAAAAGTACTTTTCTTATATCGGTTAATAGTTTACCATGTACGATTTTCATACTTTTTTATACTGCGATAGTTTACGAACGAGTAATAACTGAAAACAGTAAACCTGAAAACCAAGCAGCAATACCACATAAAACCATAATCGTAAAAAACCAGTCAAATAACACCAGCCCTGTAAGAGCCATCGGATTAAAAGACCAAACAGTACCCCATCCCATTTTAGTACCCCTCATTTTAAATCCGCCCCCCCGAAATACTCTAAGGACAGGAGACCCGCCTTATCGTGAAGTATTAAGGGGGAACAGATAAAAATTATTTTACTTTTTCTAACGAAATAAGCTCCAAGCCTACTTCGTTTTTCCTTGGAAAAAAACGGTTAATTGTAACTGTAACCGCTTCACCCATTTTTAATTTATCGTGTCCATTAACTTTTTCAACAGGAATAAAGACACGAAAAGAATCCCCCAGGTCTGGAATCATTACCTTGAAACCAACACCCTTAGGGGAAATACCGGGAACACTTACAATCTGACCTTTAAGACTTAACATATTTAACCTCCTCTCTCTCCTGTCCTTATTTGATATTCATTTTCAAAATTTTCAAAATTAATCTCTATAAAGCCACTCCTGACAAGCTCCAAAACCACATCAGAACCAAGCTTATAACCGCTTGCCCACCAGCGACTAACACAATCAGAGATTGACCCAACAACTTCAAAATCCTTTTCAACTTCTATTTGTTTTTCTATATCTCCAGTTTTTCTAACTGACCCAAAAGACCCGCAGATACGCCTATTTTTCAAAGAAATTACCAAATCTCTAATATCATCTTCTTGCATATCCAAACCCATCTTTGCAAGATACTTTGAAATCTCTTTTCCTGTACCCGGAAAACAGGGATTGATTGAAGATATAGAACCAAGACTAACTTTTTGAAGTGACTTTTCTAAACCTTGCTTAAATTCAGATACACGCAAATTATAATAGCTACCCGAAAGATTGTAAATTTTCTTCTCAACTTTTACATCAACAAGCATATGGCTGTGGATATGCCAACCATCATTGTTTTTTGTAAACTCAATAAAATACAAACCACCTGAAATATTTTTCTTAAAAAAGTTAGCCCGCCGTAACTTTGACATTTTTTGTAAAAAGAGGTCAAAATTTTCTTTTAATTCCTGAACTCTATTGGAATTTGTTATTGTTAAAAAGTGAGGATTTTTCATTGCAACCATCACATCTTCAACACGACGAGCTAACTTTGAAGCACGAAAAGAATTGCAAATAGGACAGACTCTGTCATGGCAACGAATACCAGAAACATATATCATTTGTGACTCCAATTCCCGACGAACTTGAACTGTATTTGCACATATACCAATTTTTTTTGCTTTTTTATCCCAGCCCAGACGACGATACATATTTTCTATCTTGAAGGCAAATTTCAGACGCCACGCAGGAACAAAATTAGGTTTTTGACGCCCCGAAAAAGGAATTTGAGGGTAAATTATAGCAGGAAAATGTAACATTCTTGTTACATTTTCATTCCAGAAAGCGTTACGGTTTGGTAACACTTTAGGGGAAATGTCAAGATGTTTATTAGTATCAAGTCCTAACATGAGAGAACCTCACTAACAGGGAGGGGAAGGGTAGGGATGGGGGAATCGCTCATTACTTTGCTCACCCCCACCCCTACCCGAAGGACATCGCAAATCTCGATAAAACCAAGAATCTGATACCCCATGTCCTTAACTTTTTGAACTACTTCTGACAATGAAGCAGTTACAACAATAAAATTTTCCATATTTCCACAGTCACCAAAACCACAATCACGATACACCCATACCTTGTACATCATTTTTTTACCCCCTTCGCTTTACTCCTTCTCTTTTTCAACCTACCTGACGCCCTAACAACATCGAGAACAGCTTGATAATGACCCCATGGATGATAAGACATAGCTTTACGAGTTTCACTTATAGCTTTTTTTGAATCTTGAAAACTCTGAAAATAAGAATCATAATGTTTTAAAACCACTGCCTCAAATTCTTCCTTATAAGCAAGAGGAAAAGGAAAATTTGATTGACAAGAAACATCATTACTGGTACGATACGCATTATCAATTTGTACTCGCTTTTCAGAGTAGTCAAAAACTTGCTTTAACGAGTAAAATAATTCTGTAAAAGTGTGGACGAGAGAAACAGGAAGGAAAATAGACAATTCTAAGTTATTATCTTCAATACCTTTAAACTCTATCTTAAACATATATCCTTCTTTATTCTGATAAGGGATATTATGTAAACTTATACTTATATATGAAAGCTTCTGTATTAATAATGGAATTGGTTATATTAAAGTGGAGAAATTAAACTCCCAAAAAATAATGAAAGAATAGAAGAGTTTATGAAAATTGATAGGACATTTCATGAAAAACTGGAACTTCTGATTAATGCCTCAAGAAAAGGGGACTTAAAAAAGATAAAAAGACTTACACATAGTCTTTTAGACGATTGCATTCTATGTCATACAAAGCTTAGAAACGAATAATTCCCTCCCCTATAAATTTTATATCTTCCTTAAAAGAATATTCTTCGGGTTAATTTTTAATTGACGGTTTTATTTATCTTTGATAATTTCTTACTATGAAAAAGACAGGTTTTGTGTATTCACCTGTATACCTGAAACACAACACAGGTAATCACCCTGAAAATCCTTCCCGTCTCACTGCAATTCTATACTGGATTGAAAAGGAAAGATTAAGAGAGAGATTGATAAATATAAATCCTTACTATGCTACATTGGAACAGATCTCATGGGTTCATGATAAGGAATATATAGGTTATGTAGAAAGGATATGTAATTCCTTTGCCGACAGAAACAAATCAGATAATATGATTAATGGACCCCCCTCCCCTACTATAAATTTAGATGCAGATACAGTGATTTCAGCTGATTCATTTGAGGTTTCACTTTTATCGGCAGGTGGTGTTCTGTCCGGAATAGATAAGATATTTAAAGGAGAGGTAAATAATGTGTTCTGTGCTGTTAGACCCCCGGGGCACCATGCAGAAAATGACAGGGCAATGGGTTTCTGTATTTTTAACAATATAGCTATTGGGGCTAAATATGCCCAGAAGAAATACGGCGTAAAAAAGGTATTTATATTAGACTGGGATGTCCATCATGGAAACGGTACTCAGAATGCATTTTATGACGACCCTGCTGTATTCTATGCCAGTATTCATCAACAGCATCTTTATCCTGGCACAGGTGCCTCTGATGAGACAGGTAGTGGAGATGGTAGAGGATTTACAATTAATTTTCCCATCCCTTCAGGACAAGGAGATAGAGAATACATCACTATTTTTAAAGAAAAAATTTATCCGTTTATAATTAGCTACAAACCAGAGTTACTTATGCTCTCCTCAGGTTTTGATGCCCATTTAAATGACCCTTTAGGGGGTATGAATGTTACCAGTAAAGGATTTGGTGAGTTTACAGAAATTATCTGTAGTGCAGTGGATGAGGTTTGTCAGGGGAGGCTTGTATCGGTTCTTGAGGGAGGGTATAATTTAGAAGCATTAGGGGAGTCTGTGGTCTTTCATATAAAAAGCCTGATGGGATTGTAAAATTTATGTCTAATATTAAAAGCTTCATTGAAACGGTCTTAAAACAGATTACAAAAAAGAGTCTCAGGAGAACTCTTGTTTCTACAATGGTAATAGTAGGCCTCCTGCCAGTAACACTTGGCATATTTATCATCTATATTGGAAGCACAAAGGTAATTACAAATTCTATAGGTGCAAATTTTAAAGAGATTGCTAAAGGGACTGCTGATAAGATTAATATTATACTGAGTAAAGAGATAGAAGAACTTCACAGTCTTGCCATCTCTCCTGATATAAAAGAGACATTTAAAAGATCAAACCAATCAAATCTGAAAATACTGGATAATCAGGCATCTATACACTTAAAACAGTTTAAAGCTAACAAAATTGAAAAATATATATCTATAACGGTAATGGATAAAAATGGAAAAGTTGTAGCTACCACCGATTCTAACTATGAGAATAATCTAAAACCAAAGGAAATTGCCCATACTGATGGAAGCTATAAAATAAGTGATATCTATTTTAATGAAAAAGATGAAAAACCGATGATGAGCATAACAATTCCAGTGAAAGAGGATAGTCAGCTTATCGGTAGTTTAAGGGCTATTTTAAAAATAGATACCATTTACAGAGTTATTTTAGATGTTCAAATTGATAAAACGGGGCATGCAAATTTAGTGGATTCAGAAGGCAGTATAATAATATGTCCTATATTTCCGCCAAGAAGTCATTCTATAAGTCCATATCTTATGAATTTAATAATAGTTAATAATCCGGGATGGGCAATTGCTGCAGATGATGCCCATGGCGGAAGAAATTCTATAATAGGTTTTGCACCTGTAAAGTTTCTCTACGATTCCAATTTAAAGTCTGGCAAGAAAAGATGGTATGTCTTTGTAAGACAGCATCCTGATGAAACTTATTTACCAATTTATAAACTCTTAATCATTGTTTTGTTAAGTGGCATACTCATGGTAGCAATTCTATCTACACTTGGTATCTATGCAGCAAATAAAATCGGAAGACCTATCCTATTGCTTAAAGAAGGGGCGGAGCTTATTGGAAAGGGAAATTTTAAACATAGATTAACAATAGATACCGGAGATGAAATTTCCTCTCTGGCAGAGGAATTTAATCATATGGGTGAAAAACTGATGGGAGTTTATGATCAATTATCTGCAGAAAAAAATAAATTAGAAAGTATAGTAGTCAGCGTTGGAAATGGAATCATAGTGGCTGATGATGAAAACAAGGCAATAATGATAAATCCGGCAGCCGAAGAGATACTCGGTATAAATAAAACTCATATAATTGGAAGAAGTATATTCCCATGTCATGGAAGGCCTGAGAAGATAGGAGAATTAATGGGACAGCCTGATAAATTACCATGGTTTACCACATATACTATAGGTAAAAAGACGGTGGAGATAGTTGCCACCTCAATAAAATCAGGAGGGAAAAATATAGGTTCTGTAATGGTTATGAGAAATATAACAACTACAAAGAGGCTGGAGAAGGAACTTAAGGAATATAGCGAGCATTTAGAGAGGATGATAGGGGATAGGACAAAAGAGATAAAAGAGACAAAGGACTATTTGCAGAGCCTTCTGGAGAATGCAAATGATGTTATATATACAGTAGACAGGGAAGGAATATTTACTTATATAAATCAAAAAATTGAGGAATGGGGTTATAGAAAGGATGAGCTTATAGGCCAACCGATATTCAGTATACTTACGACTCAGCATAGAGGAAGGAGGTTTCATAAATCTATAAAGGAGGGTATAAAACAGATATATGAGATAGAACTTTTTAATAAGAAAGGTGAGATAAGAAATGTAGTCATCAGTTCATCCCCATTAATGGGTGAAAATGAAAAGATAAGTGGTCTTCTCGGAATAGCAAGAGATATCACAGAACATAAAAAGATGCAGCATCAGATGAACAGGGCTGAAAAGTTAGCAGCAATAGGACAACTTGCTACAGGGATAGCACATGAAATAAATAACCCTCTCGGTGGTATGCAAAATTGTGTAAGAACCCTTTATTCAGAAGGGGATAATGAAAATGTGAGAAACAGGTATTTACCTCTCCTTGAAAAGGGATTAAAGAGAATAGAATCTGTTATAAAAAATCTGCTCGCTTTTGCGAAGGAGCCTAAATTTGATTTTTCTCTCCATAGCCTTGACGAAATAATCTTAGAAACCCTGAAATTAGTTGAATACAAAGTAAAAGATGGAAATATAGAATTGAAATTAAATTTGAACAACAATACTCACCGGTATATTCTGGATTACAATTATTTACAACAGGTATTTCTTAATATAATAATAAATGCTATACAGGCCATGCCCGAGGAAGGGATACTCTCCATAAAGAGCGAAGATGAAAAGGATAATCTTGTTGTAACTATATCTGATACAGGTATAGGCATACCACAGGACAATATAAGCAGGATATTTGACCCATTTTTCACTACTAAAGATGTGGGAATTGGAACAGGTCTTGGGCTATCTGTCAGCTATGGTATAATAGAAAAATTAGGAGGGAGAATAGAGGTTCAAAGCACGCCAAATAATGGTGCTGTATTTACAATCACTATACCAAAGAAATATTCAGAAGAAACCGTTGAAGTTTGAAGTCAAGATTGTATAAAATTATGTTTAAGCCAAATATTTTGCTAATTGAAGATGATGAAATATTAAGGATTACTGTATCCGATAGTCTGAAAAAGATGGAGTGGTCTGTGACTGTGGCCGAAGATGGTCAGGAGGGATTGAATAGCCTTAAGAATAATAGTTTTGATATTGTTATATCAGATATAAAGTTACCCAAAAGGAGCGGCATTGAAATTCTCAAAGAGATAAAAAAACACCATTCAAATATAGAGGTAGTAATGATAACGGCATTTGGAAATATAGAAGATGCGGTGGATATTATAAAACTTGGTGCATTTGATTACCTAACCAAGCCATTTCATATGGATGACCTCATCTTCAGAATTAGAAAGATAATAGACTATAGGCTATTAAAAAGTAAATATGAAATACTTATGAGCCAATGTGAAGAGTATTCTATGCTTAATATAATCAGCAGAAGCAAGAAAATGCAGGTGGTCTTTGATTTAATAGAGAAGGTATCAAAAGTAGACTCAAATATCCTTATATCAGGGGAAAGTGGAACAGGTAAGGGACTTGTGGCAAACATAATACACCTCAAAAGCAATAGGGCAAAGAAGCCTTTTGTAAAAGTAAGTTGCGTTGCCCTGCCTGAGACATTGTTAGAGAGCGAACTATTTGGCCATGAGAAGGGCTCGTTTACGGGTGCAATAAAAAGAAGACTTGGAAGATTTGAAATAGCAAACCAAGGAACCATATTTCTTGATGAGGTTGGTGAGATCCCTATGTCAATACAGGTAAAATTGCTTAGGGTTATTCAAGAAAATGAATTTGAAAGAATTGGTGGAGAAGAGACAACAAAGGTAGATGTCCGTATAATATCAGCAACAAAAAAGGACATGGAAAAGGCGATTAAGGATGGTGAATTCCGAGAAGACCTCTACTACAGGTTAAAAGTTATACCAATACACTTGCCCCCCCTGAGAGAGAAAAAAGAGGATATCCCCCTTCTTGTAGAATATTTTATGAGAAGGTTCAATAAGAAATTAAACAGGTTTGTAGATATCTCTCCCCATGCACTAAAATGTTTAATGGACTACGATTTTCCTGGAAATATACGAGAGCTTGAAAATATTATAGAGAGGGCAGTTGTACTAACAACGGAAGATATAATAAATGTACATGACATTGCAATGGCAGTAGAAAAAGATGGATTTGTATCTATAAGAGATGAAGATGTGCCTTCACTTAAAGATGTTATATCAAAAACTGAAATTGCCCATCTTATGAAGGTACTTAATAAAACAAATTGGAATAAAATCAAGGCTGCGAGAATGCTCGGAATCAGCAGAAAAAATTTGTGGGAGAAACTTAAGGCTTACAATATAGAGCCAGCAACTCAGCAATAAAAATTCAAGTTTAATTTTGATTCCTAAAGTTTATTCCTTACTTCAATCTTTTCTTTACAGGTTATACACCATTTGGCATAAGGAATAAGATTCAACCGCTTTTCCGGTATTTCTTCACCACATTCTACACAAATACCATACTCACCATTATCAATTCTCTCAAGTGCCTCATCTATCTCTTTAATCTGCTCCCTTTCCCTTTCTCCCAGTTGCAGAATTATTTGCTGTGAATATGTCCTTACGGCATCATCAGTTATATCAGACATATCTCCCTCAGCCTCCTCATGACTATAATCTCTGCTCTTTTCAACCTCTCCTGCCAACTTTTTCCTGATTTCTAATAGTTCCTTCTTAAAATCATTCAGCTTATTCTTTCTTACCTTTTTCATATATCTCCCTTAAACTATTTTGTCCCCTTATGGCTCTGAGACTAAACAGAATCAAAAATTATACTCGAGGCATCACCCCATAATCTTTCAAGGTCATAAAATTCTCTGGTTTCTTGATAAAAAATGTGAATTACCATATCACTATAATCCATAAGAATCCATCTCCCTGTCCGATAACCCTCCATGTGATGACATTTTATCCCCTTCTTCCTCATCCCCTCTTCTATTGCATCAGCTATCGCCTGAACCTGACGGAGTGATGTTCCACTGCATATCATAAATATATCGGCAACGGAAGAATACCCAATTATATCAAGTACAACTATATCAACAGCCTTTTTATCAACTGCTATATTATAGCTTAAAAATGCCTTATCTTTTAAAGTCAGCAGTATACCTCCCTATCTGTAAAGTTTATTTTTATAAATATATTCTTTAACTGTTTCAGGTAGTAAATATCTTATCGTCCTTCCCTCTGCAACCCGTCTTCTTATATCAGTTGAGGAAATATCAAGCAGAGTTGTTTCAACAGGGTAGATATAATATTTTGATCCGATTACAGATAATCCTGGAAACCCACAGAAGGGATTTTTCTTTTCTATTTTAAACTTTATATTCTTATGCTTTTTAGAAACTGTATTACTGAGTATATTAGAAAGGTCATCTATCCTATAGCCTGGCCTTGTGCTAATAATAAAATCACAGCTTTTTAGTAATCTATCAGCATCCTTCCATGTAAATATTTCTTTAAATGCATCAATACCTGCAATAAAATAAAATTTTATATTTTTCCCTGAGGCTTTCTTTAGTTCCCTCATAGTATCCATTGTATATGAATAATCATTTCTTTCAATTTCAATAGTCGAAACAGCGAATCTTGGATTGGAGAGTGTTGCAAGTACTGTCATCGTCAATCTATGATAAATATCTGTTATTTTTTCAGCCTTTTTATGCGGGGGAATAAAGGCAGGCATAAATATTATCTGGTCTATATTAAAAATCTCTGATATTTCATCAGCAGAGTTTAAGTGTCCATAATGTATAGGGTCAAATGTTCCCCCCATGATTCCTATGCGCATAATTTATTCCCTTATCTGTCCATCTCCAAAAATAATATATTTGATTGATGTCAACTCCTCCAGTCCCATTGGTCCTCTGCAGTGGAGCTTCTGTGTACTTATACCCATTTCTGCTCCGAGACCAAACTGACCACCATCCGTAAACCTTGTAGAGGCATTGACAAAAACAGAAGCTGCGTCCACTTCTCTTAAAAATCTCCAGGCGTTCTTGTAGTTCATGGTTACAATCGCCTCTGAAAGCATAGAACCATGTCGTGTTATATGTTCTATTGCCTCATCAATGCCGTCCACTATCTTTATAGAAAGTATCAGGTCTAAATATTCTGCATCCCAATCCTCATCTGTAGCATTTTCAATGTCAGTAACTATTGCCTTTGTCTTTGAACAACCCCTTATTTCAACTTTTGCCTCCTTAAACTTTTTTATCATGGGAGGAAGAAATCTCCTTGCAATATCCTTATGAACGAGGAGTGTCTCCATAGCATTACAGACACTTGGACGCTGAACCTTGGCATTAAAGGCTATTCTTTCGCCCATCTCTAAATCCGCCTCGCTATCTATATAAACATGACAGAGTCCTTTGTCATGCTTTATTACAGGTATTGTAGAGTTCTTAACCACGGTTCTAATCAGACTATGACCACCCCTTGGTATAATAAGGTCAATGCAGGTATCAAGTTTAAGCATCTCAAGGACTGCCTCTCTTTCTATTACATCAATAAGCTGAATGGAATTATCAGGCAGACCTCTTGTCTTACCGGCATCAGAGAGTAAATTAGCTATGGCAATATTTGAATTTATAGCCTCCGACCCTCCTCTCAGAATTACCGCATTCCCTGATTTTATGCATAAGGCTGCTGCATCAACAGTTACATTTGGTCTTGATTCATATATTATACCTATAACCCCAATTGGTGTTCTTATCTTTCCTATCTGAAGACCGTTAGGCCTCCTCCACATTCTTACCACCTCTCCAACAGGGTCAGGCAATACAGCTACATCTCTTAAACCCTTTGACATCTCCATTATCCTCGTGTTATTCAAAGTCAAACGGTCTATGAAAGCAGATGAAAGGCCATTTTCTCTTGCCTGCTGAATATCCTTGGAATTTGCATCAAGAATAAAACCGCTCCTCTCTTCCAAAATGTCAGCCATAAACTGAAGTGAATCATTTTTAATTTTCGTTGAGAGGTTTGACAGTCTCCGTGATGCTGCCTTTGATTGTTGTGCAATTCTTAAAATCTTTTCTTTTATATAATTTTGGATAAACATAGATTAAAAGTTTGTAAAGTTATAAAGTCATAAAGTTCATAAAGTCACTTTATAAACTTGTAACTTTAATTATTATCTGTGAAAATCTGTGTCCTAATTAGATTCTGGTGAAAAATGTCATTTTTCACCGCACACTAATTAAATTATAAAATTACCAGATTATCCCTGTGTATAACCTCATCCGCTATCTTATAACCGAGTATATCTTCAATCTTTGAACTGTGTTTGCCCTTAATTTTTTTCAGTTCCATTGAACTATAATTTATAAGTCCTCTGGCAAACTCCTTATTGTTGGTGTCTATACAGCTTACCATATCTCCGCTTTCAAATTTACCCTCTATATCTACAACACCGGAAGATAGAAGGCTTTTTCCGCTACTGATAAGGACAGATTTTGCCCCGTCATCAACCCTTATCTTCCCATTTGATTTAAGTGTATAAGCTATCCAGTATTTCTTACTGTTCAATTTATCCTTTTCAGGGATAAACAATGTCCCCATATCCTCACCTTTCATTATTGCCTCTATTACACCTTTTGCCTTGCCATCAACTATAACAGCAGGTATCCCGGTTAATGAAACCCTCTTTGCAGCCTGAATCTTTGTAACCATTCCACCCACTCCGGTAAGAGATTTACTTTCTCCGGCAATTGCCTCAATTTCACTTGTTATCTTTTTTACAATAGGTATCAATTCTGCCGAGGAATTTATTTTAGGGTCAACCGTATATAGTCCTTTTACATCTGACAGTATTATCAATAAATCTGCCTCAATTAGGTTGGTAACCATTGCAGACAGGGTATCATTGTCTCCAAATTTTATTTCGTCAACAGCCACTGTATCATTTTCATTTATTATGGGGATAACACCGTAGGAAAGAACTGTAAGGATAGTATTCTTTGCATTGAGGTATCTGACCCTGCTGCTAAAATCATCATGGGTCAGAAGTATCTGTGCTACTTTTAATTCCTCTTTTTTGAAATGCCTCTCATATTTTCCAATAAGGTGACTTTGACCAATAGCTGCTGCTGCCTGTTTATGTAATATGTCCTCTGGAATTTTTTTAAGATTTAGTTCTTTGATACCGGCAGCAATTGCACCTGACGATACGAGTATTATCTCACATCCTGATTTCTTAAGGGTTGAAACCTGATGGGCAATCTGCTCTATAATGGAATCGTCCAATTTACTCCTATCAGGAGATGTAAGAACACCGCTGCCTATCTTAATCACAATACGTCTTATCTTTTTAAATGCCTCTTTCCTATTTTCTTTAATATCTTACCCCCCTTTACAGCATAAATAATTCTGAATACTAAACTTTATTTTTCTTCAAATAGTTTGTCAGATATACAATTAATCAGTTGGGCTACACCATCTCCCGTAACTGCTGAAACAGGAAATATCTTTACATCCATATCTCTGAATATGGATTTAACTTTTTCAAATTTCTCTTTTGCCTCCGAAATATCTACTTTATTCCCTGCTACTATTTGAGGTTTTGAGGCAAGCTTAGGACTGAAATGAAAAAGCTCTTTATTGATTGCAGTAAAATCTTTAAGTGGCTCCCTCCCCTCCCCTGCTGCCATATCAATCAGGTGCAAGAGTATTTTTGTCCTCTCAATATGCCTCAAAAACCTTATACCCAGCCCTTTTCCTTCATGGGCACCTTCTATGAGACCAGGTATATCTGCTACTACAAAGGATTTATACTCTTCTACCCTAACAACTCCAAGATTGGGAACAACTGTGGTAAAGGGATAATCTGATATTTTTGGTTTTGCGGCTGATATTTTTGATATAAGCGTAGATTTTCCTGCATTTGGAAAACCTATTATACCAACATCTGCAAGAAGTTTAAGCTCTAAATGAAGGTATTTTTCTTCACCGGTAAATCCTTCCTCTGCCCTTCGAGGTGCCCTGTTCGTAGAGGATTTAAACCTTGTATTTCCTCTTCCACCCCTACCACCTTTTGCTGCAACAAACTGCCCACCATCCTCCTTAAGGTCTTCTAAAATCTGCTCACTATTTTCATCTTTTATTATAGTGCCAATCGGAACCCTTATCCTGCAATCCTTACCATTCTTCCCACGCTTATTACTTCCCTGCCCATGGGCACCTCTTTCCGCCTTATAATGCTGCTGATACCTGAGGTCAATTAATGTATGAAGATTTCTATCTGCTGCTATTACTACGATTCCACCGTCACCACCGTCACCACCATCGGGTCCCCCTCTTGGGACATATTTCTCTCTGCGAAAACTCACACACCCATTTCCGCCATTTCCACTCTTTACATATATCCTTACCTCATCAATAAACATCAAAAGTTATAAAGTTTATAAAGTTCAACAACTTTATAAACTTGCTGTATAAACACTTACCAATTTTTTCTCCCTTCTCTTCCTCTCAAATTTAACAACGCCATCTACCTTTGCAAAGAGCGTATGGTCTCCCCCCATACCTACATTTTGACCCGGATAAAACCTTGTCCCTCTCTGCCTTATAATAATACTTCCGGCAGAAACAATCTCACCGCCGAATTTCTTAACACCAAGCCTCTTCCCAATACTATCTCTTCCATTGGATGTGCTTCCCTGTCCTTTTTTATGTGCCATATGCCCTCCTATAATATCTATAGATGTTATCTCTAATTATACAGGAAACTTATAATATTATAACTCAAGATACGGCAGCGGTTTCACCAATTGTAAGTATTTTAACTGCCGTAAAATTTTGCCTGTGCCCCTGTGTCTTCCTATAATTTTTTCTTCTCTTCTTTTTAATAATAAGAATTTTCCTTGCTTTACCATGGTCAACTATTTCACCAATAACAGGCACCCCTGTTAATTCAGGATTTCCAAATTTTACCCCGCTACCAGTATTTATCATAAGAACATTGCCAAAGTTAATCCTGTCCCCTATATTACCAGTGAGTTTTTCAATCCTTATAATTTCTCCCGGAGATACTTTATACTGTTTGTCCCCTGTTTTAATCACTGCATACATGATATCCATTCCTCCTCTAATTCCATAAAAATTAAATAAACCAAATACGTATTTGACATATTTGGTTTATTTATTATATCGACCAAAATGGCTTTATTATGTAATACTATCACAGCATTTATTTATAGTCAATATCACTGAACCTGTAAAACATTTCTATATTGTCCTAATACTTTTTTTATATCTCTCCTGAGATTCCTTATAGTAACATTCATCCTCAGACCCCCATCAAATAATAATATTAAAAAACAGTCTTAACGGTATAAATCCTTCAGCATATTTCACTCTTCCCTGTATCCCTCTAAATGTTGCGGACGACTTTGCAATTTCTATAATTGATAGTCCTTCTATATTTGTCTTCATAATCTGAGATGCATGGGCTTCAAGAGATGCTATCTTTTTCTCCATCACAGGAGTTACATCAACAAATACTGTAGGGTTAAAATCATGGGTTGTAGGCACTTCGTAGAAAAGGACATTTTTTACATATCTCGTTGCAGATATAGTAGCTTTTGCAAGTGTCCTGTGGTCTTGATGGGTATCATGCATATAGTTTACAAAGATAAAATCAGGCTTTATTTTTTTTACTACCGATTCTATATTAGAAATAAGGATTTTATTAAGTGGTAGATTTGTATCAGGATAATCCTGAAATAACACATCTTTAACCCTAATAATCTTTGCAGAGTTGGATTGCTCGGTTTTTCTTATTCTGGCATCTCCTCCCATTTCTCCCCCTGTCATTATAAGGAAATAGATACTGTGTCCCGCCCCAGAATATTTGATAAGTGACCCTCCACAGCCAATTTCTATATCATCCGGATGTGCCCCTATTGCCAATATATTCATAACCCCCCTCTATATTTTCTTATTATTTCAATACTCTCCTCTCCATGATTGAAAAGCAAATCTATAACCGACATATTCGGTTCAAATTTCCTGAACAATTGGCTATAAACAGGGTGCTTAAAATCCTGAAAAGTTAGTTTAATCCCGCTTTTTGTAAATTTTTCCACATCCATATATTTAGCACCATCCTTTCCTGCCAGATATGTATCAGCACCTATCAATCTGCATATATCTATAAGCCTCTTCGTAGCATCACCCTCTTCCTTATCTGCCGATAGAAATTCTGAGGCAATTATAAAATTCTTTTTAATTCCCAGAAATCCAGCAAGCTGTCTTGTCACATCTATATTAATATCGGAAATAAATTCCCATTCCTTTGAATACAATGCCTTAAAATATAAAATATATTTTTCAAAATACTTTGACTTTGAATAATTTGTGACAAGTGCATTCAGATGTTTCCTTTTCCAGTCTATCTTATTATTAATTCTTACTTCATTAATCTTCTGAGGAAACTTATAAAGGACGGGCACTGTAAGCCACTGCCATCCATTAGCAGTCTTTATTCTGTTTCTGTTCTGGTATTCATTTTTCTTATACTGGACATTGTCAAGAAATATAAAAACATCTGCCTGGTCTATCTTGTCAAAATACCCAAGCCATGGTATGAACTGTGGCTGATGAATTGCAACAATCATTTTTCAATCTTCAATCCTTATCGGTAACAGTTTCACAAATATGGGATTAGATATAATATAGTTAGAGCTTTTCCCCTGGATATTAAGCCTGTAATAAATTTTTTCTCCCTGAGTGAATTTTCCTCCATCGGAATTAAGAAGATTTTTGTCACTATAAGTTATTTCCAATGGAGTTTCTCCTGAGTATCTTTTTATCACCTCACCTTTCCGGATTAAATGAACCTCAACTGTATCCTTCATGTTATTTGTAGTGGATACCTTTATATAAATGTTGGGATTACCATTAACCTCTATCTCATCTCCTGAAATAGCCTTATTATTACCTGATGAATCAGAGATAGAAAATTCATCCAGGACAAGTCTATAATCTTTCCCCTGTTGACTAATTGAATAGGTTTTCCCATTCTTCAAAGCATTATACACAGCATCTTTTGTCTTTTCTTTTAAGAAAAATATTGTCTTCACATCCTGAAGTTTTATACCCGACTCCCCTTCCCCATGATAATCAAGCCCTCCAATACCCCATACAGCCCTCTTTCTGTTACCAGCACAATATTGACTGAGCACAATATCCCATTCTTTGCCCGGATCTGCAACATGGATTGTATCCTCGTAGATTGATTGAAAGCCTGTATAACCATAAGTTTTTAATAAGTCCTCAGGATGCGGCGGAGTATTGACAGATATGGGTCCTTTTTTACCAATTCCTGACACTGATTCCATGTGGTGCCAGATGGTTATGCCTCCCTTTGAATTTACATAGTCAATAGTCTCCTGCCACGGTGCAACTCCCTCATCTCCATGATACTGGTCAAATGGAGAACTTTGAAAGGGATGAAAATTTATAATAAATAAAATACTAAAAATACATATCAATATACCTGCATATCTGTAAACACCCAACCATTGAATCAATAGAATACCAAGTATAAATGAGAGGCTGAGAAATACAGTATTATAGATATATTTATTATAATATCTTATAGAAAAATATCCGTTTAAAGTGGGGAGTCCTTTTATATCTTCCGCTCTTTCCAAACCCATAATCCCGATATGATTTTCCCATTTATGGGCTGTAAGATTATTGGAAAAGATATTTCCTGTCCAGTAGTAAAACGGAGAACTTTCAAGACCCGGTATTATGATTATCTCAGGATATTTATTGCTTATCATTTCTACTTCTTCAAGGTAAGATTCTATACCGTTTTTTAAAACAGAAGAGTCTTCTACCTTTTTTTTAATAATTTTTTCAAAAGGCCATATACCGTATTCCAGTGAATACACATGATGGTCATTTATAATAAGTATCTCTATACCCCTCTCCTTTGCCATCTTTACCAGTTCTTCAACAGAGTGTCTGCCATCGCTAAATCTTGTTCTTAAGTCAGTAGCCGCTGGAACCTGTATATAACTGGTCTGTTCAATTGCATAGGCGGGTGAAAAATGAATGAAAAAATAATAAAAAAAACATAAGATGATACAGAGGAATACAGATAAATAGAGATTAGAGGCAGGACTAATTGGTGCCTTACTTTTTGCAGTCATTGCAAAAACCGTATAGTTCAAGTTTGTGGGCATATGCTTTAAATTTATTTTTTCTGGCTATCTCGTTCTGAAGTTTTTCAATATCAGTATTTTCAAACTCAATAATTTTTCCACATCCCGTACAGATAAGATGGTCATGATGGATATGCTCATAACTGTGTTCGTATCTTGTCTGTCCATCCCCGAAATTTCTCTCGTGGGCAAGACCACATTCGGCAAGCAACTTCAACGTCCTATAGACAGTAGCAAGTCCTATTGAAGGGGCTTTTGGAATAACCTTTCTATAAAGTTCCTCTGTGCTTATATGCCCTTCTTCCTTTAAGAAGGTTTCAACAATGAGATTCCTCTGATTGGTAAATTTAAGCTTCTTGCCTGCAATATATTTTTCAAAAATCTCCTTTGCCTCTTTCATGACGATATTATAAAGCCTTTTCTTTTTATTTCATGTAATTCATCTCTCATCTTTTCCAGGTAAATCCTCTGTCCCAATAAAAGGAAAAAAATAAGAGTGAAGGCAAGAAATGAAATCAGAAGGGTAATTAACATTACTGGTTCCAATCCCGAACCGGGAGACTCCATGCTTAATACCTTTGGTTTTGGATGG
This sequence comes from Nitrospinae bacterium RIFCSPHIGHO2_02_FULL_39_82, assembly GCA_001804915.1. Taxonomy (GTDB): domain Bacteria; phylum Nitrospinota; class Nitrospinia; order UBA9942; family UBA9942; genus PLOWO2-12-39-15. The sequence continues at coordinate 52,466 of MHDI01000057.1, forward strand.
ATTGTCCTCCACCAGAGGACTGAGAAGTGAATGATGGGAATATCAAGAAATCCTACAATTCCGAGAACAGCAGCAAACCTTGCCCTCTGAGACCCTTCAGGTGCATGGAACCTCAGCATAAGATAGGCAACATATATCAGCCATAATACCAGCGTCAATGTAAGCCTTGCATCCCATACCCACCACGCCCCCCATATTGGTTTAGCCCATATAGGACCTGTAATAAGAACAAGTGAGCAAAATATCAGCCCCACCTCAGCAGAGGAATGGGCAACAATATCCCATTCCCTCTCCTTTTTCCAGAGGTAGAGAATACTGGCAACAAAGACAATAAAGAATGCAAAAAAGGCTACCCATGCAGAAGGGATATGTAGATACATAATCTTCTGCACAATCCCCTCCTGTCTTTCAATAGGGGCTACAATGAATATAAAGGTAATCGCAATGCTTACTACAATAAATGTGAGCCATTTAAAAATCATATCTTGAGCTGTTCCTTCAGGGCTTTTAATTCCCTATCAATCTCCTTATTTCTACTTGAAAGACTGTAAACATATCCAAATATGGCAAACCAGATTATCATATTTGCTGCAAAAAGATAGAAAAAGTTTTTCATCGTCACCCCCCCTCATACTGCAAGAACCTTTTTTTGAACGACTTTTTAATTTTTCTTTTGTTCCCTAAGGTAATAATTCAAATATGTAGAGCAAAAAAAATTAACGGAAGCGAGAAAAAAGGTTCTTGCGGTAACCTTTACTCTTCAATAATATATTCAAAAGATATAAAGGATACAACTAAAAAAATCACATCAAATACAGCAATTAATTTAAGCCACGATATCACATCCTCAAAAGGTTTTCCTGATAGAATCAGTCCGGTTGATTTAACAGCAGCAATTATAACAGGCACAACTATAGGAAAAAGCAATACAGGAAGCATCACCTCCCTCACCTTTATATTAACGGACATGGCAGAAAATAGTGTTCCAACTGTTACAAACCCCAATGTCCCTAAAAATATTACAATCATCAATTTAAAAATTTTATCGTATATCCCTATGTTAAATAATATAACAAAAACCGGGACTGTAATTGCCTCCATTACTAACATAAATATCAAATTCCCAAGCATCTTACCAAGATATATGGCACTTCTGTCAACGGGGGTAAGCATAAGTCCCTGAAGACAGTCATTTTCCTTTTCAAATA
>MHDI01000058.1 GCA_001804915.1 Nitrospinae bacterium RIFCSPHIGHO2_02_FULL_39_82
CATACTCCTTCCTTCAAGTATACCTTTATGCTTATGCAACACGGCAGGATAGTCTTCTACCTCTGTTGCAACAAGATGATTCTTAACTATCCCCTTCATCTGATTGAACCAGTAAAGAGATATCTGTGTTAAAACTTTTCCCTTTCCAGGAATGCCATTTGGTAAAACAACATCAAAGGCAGAAACCCTGTCTGTTGCAATAATCAAAAGGTAATCCTGTAACCCGTAAATATCCCTAACCTTCCCACGCCTCAGGAACTTAATATCTATTAAATCTGTCTCCATCAGGACATCAACCATTTCCGTCTCCTGAATAAATTCTCTATTCCAACCATCACAAAAACTCAGTTATACACAAAGAAGATATGTTGCCAAAATTATTCCTGATTAAACTTTGTGAAATAAGTATCAATCTCAGGTCGTAACTCTATGCCTGCTTTTTCAAAGCAGTCAAGTAGTTCATTATATGCACCTTTTCCTCCTAAAAAATCCCAAAATTCTTCAGCAACTTTAAGTTCATTGTCAAGGTCAAGCATTCCTTTCAAAGTCCATCTTTCATAAGGTTGTGGCTCGTAAGGATTATAAGGGATAGCAACCAATGTATTTATATTTGTTTTTTCCCAGAATTAAATTCCAAAAGTTTTTTCCAATCAATTTTTCCATCTATACAAAACCATTGAGCAAAGGTTTCAAAACTCTTAAAAGTTGTTCAGAAATTGGTAAAAACCAATTTACATATTTTTCGGGTTTTATTCCGCCATAAGTATGTTCTCGTCTATCAGCATATGGCGGCGATGTAATAATTAAGTCAATGGAATTTTCACCAAGTTTTTTTAAAACTTCTTTGCTATCGCCCTGAATGATTTTTGTTGTAATCTCTTTCATGCTGTTTCTATTTCCCTGCAATCAAAAGTGTCATTTACGGTACACTCAATATTTTCAATCTGAAATTTTTCTTTTTCTCTGTTTTCTGAAGTTGAAATATTTTGAATGTCGTTTGTGTAAAACTCACATACTCTTCGTGCTTGTTTTTTTGTTTTAGCACTAACCGTTACCAGATAGCTTTTAGTAAGTACAACCTCATATGTTTTCATAATTCATCCTTTCTTAAAATTGTCCGTGTGGCTGTCTAGGAAATATTCAACAAGTTGCGGGATGAACTTTCCTTTGTAGGGATGCAGCCGGTGAACATGTTTAGTAGTTTCAGCTTCTTTGTATTGGTCGAATGATAAAGCCCAATTGAGGTCGTTTCCTAAATAGATTGTCTGTCTCAATCATTTATCTCTCTCACTATGCATCTCTAATTTATTTTATTTATCGGTAGTTTCATGGCAGTATTTTAACCTATCATTTTATTAAAATCCAAACTAAAAACTATTCCTTTCTGATAAAGATGCGAGATTTCCACTTCTCTTACATTTTTGCCACCTATCCTCCCCATTGTTTTTTCCTGAAATAAGCCTTTTCAATTTCCACTGCCACAAAGACACTAAAGGAGACTGACAGGCAGAGGAATATTTCAAATGCACTTAATGAAACTGTCTTGAATATTCCCTGTAATATTGGGGTATATGTTATCATAATCTGAAGCAGAAATGTCAACAGCACAGCACTGAGGAGCAGCTTGTTTGAAAGGAATCCTAGAGTAAATATAGATTCTCTTTCGGAACGGATAGCCATAACATGAAACATCTGAAAACTGGCGAGGGTAAAGAAGGTCATACTCCTTGCATGGTCAAGGTCATCGTATTTAAGTCCCCATGACATCACACCGAGAGTGCCAAAAGACATAAGCAAACCAACCCAGATAATATGCTGCCACATCCCTCTGGCAAAGATACTCTCCTTCGGGGCTCTCGGCGGTCTATTCATCACATCCTTCTCTGCTGGCTCTACCCCCAGAGCTAATGCAGGGAAAGAGTCTGTTACTAAATTTATCCACAATATCTGAATTGGTAAAACTGGCAGTGGCATTCCTATCATAAGGGCAAAAAACATTGTAAGTATTTCGCCTGAATTTGTTGAAAGCATATATCGTATAAATTTTCTTATGTTGTCATATATCACCCTCCCCTCATAAACTGCCTTTACAATAGTGGCAAAATTATCATCCCTTAAGATAATATCAGATGCCTCTTTGCTGACATCAGTGCCTGTTATTCCCATCGCAACACCTATATCAGCCTTTTTCAATGCAGGTGCATCGTTTACACCATCACCTGTCATTGCTACAATATGCCCCTTTTCTTTTAAGGAAGTAACAATACGGATTTTGTCTTCAGGAGATACCCTTGCAAATACCCTCACAGAGTACAGGAGATTACTCAAATGGGCTGGCTCTAACACCTCCATATCCCTCCCTGTTATAATTTGTCCGTTTCCATCGGTTATTCCAAGTCTTTTTGCAATAGCCTTAGCTGTAGCCGGATGGTCGCCTGTAATCATAACAGGGATAATGCCGGCTTCCATGCATGTCTTTACTGCCCCATAAGCCTCATCCCTTGGAGGGTCTATCATCCCGACAAGTCCGAGGAAACTCAACCCCTTCTCAACATCTTTCAGAGGCATCCCCTTTTCAATCTCTCTCCAGGCAAAGGCAAGAACCCTTATACCATCAGCAGCCATCTTTTCATTTTCTGCCAAAACCCTTTCTTTAATCTCATCTGTTATTGAGCAGATATTCAGCACACTATCTACAGAACCCTTTATAAAGGCTAAATTAATGCCTTCAGAAGAGGAATGAATGGTTATCATTCTCTTTCTAAAGGAGTCAAAAGGGATTTCGTTTAACCTCGGATAACTCTTTTCCAGTTCACTTTTATGAAATCCTGTATCTGATGCACTCTTGAGCAGGGCAATCTCAGTGGGGTCTCCTATACCTGTATCGTTATCAATAGAGGCATCATTACATAAAACCATTGCCTTAAAAAGAGTTGTGAGTGGTGAGTTGTGGGTGGTGAGTTTTTTATTTAAAATTTGAAATTTGAAATTTGAAATTTGAAGTATTTTCCCATCAACATATATTTTCTCCACAGTCATCTTATTTGTGGTAAGCGTCCCCGTCTTGTCAGAGCATATAGCTGTTATGCAGCCGAGTGTCTCTACAGCAGGTAGTTTGCGTATGAGTGCATTCACCTTTGCCATCCTGTATGCACCGAGAGCAAGGACAATGGTAATAACAGCGGGAAGGCTCTCAGGTATTGCGGCTACTGCCAGACTTATTGCAATAAGAAACATAAGCTGCAGTGGCTCTCCCCTCAATATACCTGCAGCAAAGATTACCATGCAAAGAGCCAATGCAACTATTACAAGCCTTTTACCCATGATATCAAGTTTTATCTGAAGAGGGGTCTTTATTTTCTCTGTCTCCTGAAGGAGATTTGCAATCATACCGAGCTCTGTTGACATACCTGTAGTTACCGCAACCCCCACTCCCCTGCCGTAAGTAATTACAGTCCCCTTAAATGCCATATTTCTGCGGTCTGCAAGAGAGGTTTCTTCTTTGATGGGGTTATTGAATTTCTCTACTGGTGTGGACTCTCCTGTAAGGGGGGATTCATCTATCATGAGGTTCGGGCTTTCAATAAGCCTTATATCAGCAGACACCCGTTCTCCAGCAGTAAGAACTACTATATCTCCAGGGACAATATCAGTAGCAGGTATTTGATTGTATTTGCCATCTCTTAATATCGTTGCAGCAGGTATCTCAAGTTTTTTTAAGGCTGATAGTGCCTTTTCTGCCCTGTATTCCTGTGAGAAACCGATTATTGCATTCAATACTATAATGAACAGGATTACTATCGTGTCTATTAAATCCCCTGTAAAGGCAGAGATTACAGCAGCAATTATCAGTATTAAGATAAGGAAGTTTGTAAATTGTTCAAGAAATATGAGGAAGGGGCTTTTTCCGGGTTTCTCTTCGAGTCTATTATGCCCATACTGTAATATCCTATTCTGGACTTCACCTGTGGAAAGCCCGTTCCTGCTGGTCTTGAGCTCTTTATAAAGCTCATCCTCTGTCATCTGATACCACGGTTTCATGTTCATTTTATACATGAACTATATCTATTCAATTATTTTCACCTTCATCTCAACTCTTTCATCAGGCAGGTCATTTCTATTTCGTGGCAGATTTACAATCTTATCAGCAACCTCCATTCCTTTTGCAACCTCACCAAAGACGGTATATTGTTTGTCAAGAAATGTTGAGTCAGCGACAACTATAAAGAACTGGGAGCCTGCACTATCCGGGTCCATTGCCCTTGCCATGGAGAGGATACCCCTTTTATGACTAATGTTGTTGAACTCTGCTTTTACTGTATATCCAGGACCTCCCATACCGTAAGTCTCTTTGTTTGGACCCTTTGTATTTGGGTCTCCACCCTGTATCATAAATCCTGGTATTACCCTGTGGAATATTGTGCCGTTGTAAAAACCATCCTTTGCAAGCTTTATAAAGTTTTTAACATGATTAGGTGCAGCTTCGGGAAAGAATTTTATTTCAATATTCCCAAATTTTGTTTCAATAACAGTCTTAGTCTTTTTCAATTTTTCCAATTCACCGTCAATATTTTTGCCAGAACCTTTTTTCTCTGCCGATAAAGCATTGTAAGGAATCAAAACTGCCAAAAATATTAATATCAATATTAAATACAAAGTCATTTCACTTATTTTTTTCAACATGGAAGTCCTCCTTTAAATTATTTGTTAGATTTATTATTTTTTTATCAGATTAAATACATTTTCTAAAAGCCTAAAACTTTCATCATATTTTTCCTGACTTGCAAATATGCTTGCTTCATTTATGAGTTCTTCAGCGTTTACAAAAATATCATTCTCTTTTGCACCTTCGCCTTTGGCAAAAATTTTTTTCCTTTCTCTTAAAATGTCTATCAGCAATCCGTTGAGCCTGGTGTAATGTATAAGATTTTTTTCCGAATTTAATTCATACAAAATCTCATCTTCGGAAAACAGAGGTTTTTCAGTTGCGTAAGCAATTCCACCCCCTGTTAAATCAAGCGATAAGAAAATCACAGTAGTCAGATATACAGAAATTATTACAGCAAACCATATAGCCTTTGGTCTGAATAGATACATTCCATGACTCCTTTTTATAAAATGGCAAGCCACCCTCCAAATAAATAACAGGGTTGTTTAAATGACAAAAAGAGTATAATCTTTGCAGAAAAGTATTGTCAATAGAATTTTCTACTTAGAAATCTTCTTTCCCCTTAATAAAGGACAAAGGAACGGCAGAAGGAATGGGAGAGGAAAATCGGGATTACACAGTTAGAAGTTGAAGGCACTGCCATAAATCCCGAACAGATTGTACCTGGTGATATGGATGCGTTTGTGGCTCAATCAAAGAATCGTAATGGTTTATATAGAAAATATTGGAAGGAGGAGGGAAAACCTGAATATATCAAATTAGAAATTACCTGCAAAAACAATCCAGATATTCAGAAGGCGCTCAATTCATTTCTGAAGGTTTTTAGAATATCAAAAGCTAAAGCCGATAATATTGCTCAAAGACATGGTATCCATGTTGGAGAGGCACATGTAAAAACACTTGGGGAAGAGCTTAAGGCTCATCTTTTTCTATCCAACGAGAGAAAAGTAAGAAAAGCTGCAAAGGAAGAAGGATTTGATGTTGTTGGAACCATTGGCATAATTCTTAAAGCTGTTAAGAAGAAAATAATTGAAATACCTGAAGCAATTCTCTTTTGGAAAAAATGAAATCTTCGTATTTTAGAATTCATCCAGATATTCTGCAAAAGGCTATCTTCTTACTCAAGGAGATATAGAAAAACTAATTTTGCTTATTACCACGCTCCGTTACCCCCCCCTTAACAAACCTGTCCCCGAAGAGCCTGAATCGGGGAGGAGGATTGAGGGAGGGGTAAATTCCCCCTTATCAAAGGGGGTTCGGGGGTTGTTGCATGGGTTGGATTTATAAAAAGAAAAAGTGATATTTCAAGACCCCCATTTTCTCAAAGTGATTGTGGCTGACTCTTTTTAAACTATGCCAAGTTTTCTGATTCTCCAGCAATTTTCAAAATCTCGGCGATTAATTCATCACTAAGATAAAAACCAACCTCCTTTAATCTTTCAATCATTGGTTTTATCTCTGCAATATAACCTTCTTTCTTTGACCTCAACAACACGCCTGCTGTCCCTGTAAGTTTGAATGATTGGAGTTTCGCTATCTTCCTTCCTAATGTGTCATCCATAATAAGTAATGGTTCAAATTCTTCACATCCCAATGCTAAGACCTCTGCCTCTCCATATCCAAGATCTGAAATTATTTTAATAAATGCAGGGATAGTTACTTTCTTAATCTTTATCCAATTGTATTCTTCAATTTTAGGAGTATCCTCACCTGCCAGTTCTCCTTCCTTAAGTTCGACTACTACCGCCTCCGGGATAACGATTTCAGCATACAATTTTTCAAGAAGATTAATATAACCTACCCTGTGCAGATAAAAAAGTGGCGATGTGTTAACAATCACATTTCTATGCATTCTCAATATCCTGCTTCAGTTCCTCAGGAGGTAAGTTAAAAATTGGAACACCATACATGGATAGAGATTGAAGGAAACTTA
>MHDI01000059.1 GCA_001804915.1 Nitrospinae bacterium RIFCSPHIGHO2_02_FULL_39_82
TCAAGGATGGCGGCATAATCCCTCTCATCTGCCTTGACCTCATCGTAGAGCAATTTTGCCCTCAGATGGGCCTTAACCCTTGCAAGCACATCAAACATATCATAGGGTTTTGAAATATAATCATCTGCACCTGAACCGAATCCATCTGTCTTAGTTACCCTGTCACCCATAGCAGTAAGCATTATGATTGGAATATGTCTTGTAGCCTCATCTTCTTTGATAACTTTGCATACCTCCATGCCGGTCATATCAGGGAGTATTATATCCAGCAGAATAAGGTCAGGACTGAATGATTTTACCTTCCGTATTGCATCACTGCCATTATATGTCTCTAATACTGAATAACCCTCTTCTGTAAAAGAAAATGATAGTGACCTGCAGATATTCTTGTCATCATCAACTATGAGAATCTTCTTCTTTTTTATATCCCCATCCATAAATAATAACCAATAACTTACAACTATTAACTAACAACTAAGTTAAAAGTTAAAAAGTTAAATGTTGTAAGTTGCAAGTTGTAAGTTGTCAGTTGTAGGCAGTTCATCAATTGCCTTGTTTGCCAGCCTGTCAGCCATCTCATTTTCAACATGACCATTGTGACCCTTTATCCATTTCCACTCAATCTTATGCCTTTTTGATAATTTAACCAATTCCTCCCATAATTCTCTATTCTTTACAGGCATTTTTCCGTATGTTTTCCAGTCCTTTTTCATCCAGAGATTAACCCATTTTATCATTCCCTGAATAAGATAATTTGAATCTGAAATCAGGGTAACATCACATGGTTCTTTAAGGGTTCTCAAGCCAATAATAGCTGCTGTCAACTCCATCTTATTATTTGTTGTATTACTTTCAGCTCCTTTAATCTCTTTCATGTTATTGTTATGCTTTAAAACAACCCCATATCCACCGGCTCCGGGATTCCCCTTGCATGCACCATCTGCATATATAAATACTTTTTTCATTAACTATTAACTCTCAACTCATAACTCATAACTCATTTACCCTGTCATCATAGTAATTTTTACCATAAGGACATTGTCAAGGTAATTGAAATCTATTGGCTTTGTAATATAGTCATCTGCACCAAGATTTAAAGCCTTTTTTCCTGTCTCTTCATCCATGGCTGCAGTAATCATGATTACACCAATCTCTTTATCAATCTCCTTTATTTTTTTTAGTGTTGTTATCCCATCCATCTTGGGCATGTTAATATCCAGAAGCACAATGTGGGGTCTCTCATCTTTTACAATATTTATTGCATCCTCGCCATTAGAGGCAGCTAAAACAGTATGCCCCTTTTCCTTTAAATACCACGCCAAAAATGAACAGATATTAGGTTCATCATCAACAACAAGAATTCTTGCCATATTACCCTCCGATAAATATCCTCATCTAATTAGTTGATACTGAAAAAAATGTCATTTTTCAGTGTGAATTAACTAATCTTACCCTGTCATCATTACTATCTTCACCATAAGGACATCATCAAGATACTTGAGGTCCATAGGCTTTGTTATATAATCATCTGCCCCGAGCTTCAAGGCATTCTTTGCAGTCTCCTCGTCTTTGACTGCGGTTACCATAATCACACCAGTATTTTTATCAACTTCCTTTATCCTTTTTAATGTCTCTATCCCATCTATACCGGGCATTCTGATATCCAGGAGTACTATATGAGGTCTCTCGTCTTTTACAGTATTTATTGCATCTTCACCATTGAGCGAAGTAAAAACCTTATACCCCTTTTTCGTCAGATACCTATCTAAAAATGAACATATTTCAGGTTCATCATCAACTACAAGTATTCTTATCATATTAACCCCCTCCAAATACACCTAAACACAGGGCAATAGAATCGCAAATGTTGTTCCTTTCCCTGCTTCACTTTTAACATTTATCCTGCCACCATGATTCTCTATTATACCGTATGCAACTGATAATCCAAGCCCTGTTCCTTTCTTTTCAGATTTTGTAGTGAAAAAGGGGTCAAAAATTTTATTTATTATATTTTCAGGTACCCCCCCTCCATTATCCGAAACAGAAATTGCCACATATCTATTGGATTGCACCTTTTCCCCTTTGCAGCCACTCGTAACAATATTTATAGTTTTTTTCCATCGCATCCTCTCCAGATTCTCTATACCCTCCTTCAATTCCCTCTCATTCAATGCATCTCTGGCATTGGTGAGGATAATCATCAAAACCTGCTCAAGCTGGTCAGCATCTCCAATTATAGAAGGAATATCTTTATCAAATGCCCTTCCCACAGTGATATTTTGAAACTTAAATTCGTAATCCAATGAGGATAATACCTTTTCTATTAATATATGTATATCAATATCTTCCCTCTTTGGCTCTCTCTGTTTTGAAAACCTCTGGAGTCCGTCAATAATATTTACAATCCTCTCCACCTGCTTCTGCATAACTTCATATATCCTTCTATCCTCAGCAGGAATATCCTTCTCAGTTAGCTTCATCTGTATATTCCCTGATATTATATTAAGGGGGTTTAAAATCTCATGTGTCATACCTGCAGTAAGACCACCGATAGAGGCAAGCTTTTCTACTCTGACCATCTGCGACTGCATAAGCTTTCTATCGGTTATATCAATAAGATTAAAGATTGTGCCTTGATAGATGCCGCTCTCATTCCTTATGGCAGAAAATCTTAAATTAAACCATCTATCGGCAATATAGCTGTCCCACTCTATATAATTCCGGTCCCTATGGTTTTTAAATGTATCAAGCACATATCTTACTTTAGGATTGCTTTCTTTTTTATGGTGGAGATATATATTCTTACCTACACTATCTTCCTTTTTAACCTTGAATAGATTTAGGGCATATTTATTCATATCCACAATAGTATCATTCTCATCGCAGAATATAACCGCCTCGTTCATCCCTTCTATCATGGCTTCCAGCCTGCTTTTCTCTTTCATTAAATCACTGTCCTTCTCAGCCAGTAATTTATAGAGATTCGCAGTCATTTTTCTTAATTCTTCTACGAGACCCTTATTTTCCCTTATCAGCCTGACTTTATGACAAGCCTCTCTCACTGCGTAATATAGCCCTTCCAAATCAAGTGGTTTTTGCTTAAAATCAAAGACACCCTCTTTCAATGCCGATAGTATATAATCTCTATCAGGATGTGCTGTCATAATAATTATAGAAATTTCCTCTGATAAGTCTTTTATTTTTTTGGTGAGCATAATTCCATCCATCCCGGGCATCATTATATCCACTATTGCCACATCAAAGGCATTATTTTTAATTGCATTGAGAGCCTCCTCTCCACTTGCTGCTGTCTCCACCCTGTAGTCTTTACCGGTAAAGAATTCCTTAAGCATTACCCTTGCATTCTCTTCATCATCTACAACTAAAATCTTTGGTGCTTCCATAAAATAATCCTTGAAAAATTTATTAATGCTGATACAATCATAGCAACTTATAAATAATCCTGTCAAACGGTAAATAGAAATAAAGGGGACGGTTCTATTTAATTGGTAAATATTGGTAGAAAATAAGGTAAGGAGTAAGACAAGTAGGGTGGAGGGAAAATAAATAGAACCGTCCCCTTTATTTCATCAGGGAGAATATCCTATGCATCTTAAAATCCGCACAAAATTAATCCTTTCATTTTTTACTCCAATAATTCCGCTTGTTGCTATTGTCATTATTGTCTCAGTCTATATCCTGAATAATCTCTATAATGAGGTGCAAAGTCTTAATACCATCACAAGAGAAGGGATGAAGGTTGCAGACCTGAGATTATCCTTAGATAGGGGCTTGATGCCTGTAAATGACTATATCATTACAGGGGCTCGGAAATATGCCGATGATTTCAAGGGTATTTCAAAAGAGATTGAAGAGAGATTTAAGGAAGTGGAAGATGTAGCAAGGACATCTGAGGAGATGGAGATACTGAAGGATGTAAAGAATTCATGGCAGAATATAAATAAAATATCTATTAAGATATATGCAATCCCTGACCCTGTTGGTAATAAAGATGCTGCAAGACTCATGGAGGAGATGGATTATAAGTGGGGTTATCCTGCCATAGAGAGGCTCAAGAGATGGAGGGAGATTGACCTTGAGGAATATAAAAGTGTTTTGGAAAAACATAACATGGCATGGATGAGACTATGGACTATTATAATTATAGTGAGTCTCTCATTCCCCATCTTATGCTTATTGTATATTCTTTATTATTCCCGGCAGTTTCTTAAAAGTATAGATGTACTTAAGAATGGTGCTAAAACTATTGCTGATGGTAATCTTAACGAGCACATAGACTTACATACAGGGGATGAGATAGAGGAATTATCAGTTCTATTTAATAGTATGGCTGATAACCTGAAGGTCAGTTATACCTCCCTTGAAGATAGGGTAAGGGAGAGGACAAGGGAGCTAAAAGAGGCAAGCGAAGCCATATTGCGGGCAAAGAATGAATATGAGGCAACATTTGACGGTATATCAGACCCACTCTTCGTCCATGACAGGGATTTTAAGATTGTAAGGGCAAACAGGGCATACGCAATGGCTGCAGGAATGGACATAAAAGAGCTGGCAGGAAAGGTTTATTATGAGGTCTTTCCAAAGATGAAGAGTCCATTTAAGATGTGTCTGAAGGCAAGGGAATTGCAGGAGGAGGAGGAGGAGGAGGAGGAGGAGGAGTTTTCATATCCTGTTACAAATAGAATATTTAAGATAAGGTTTTATCCAATAAAGGATGTGAACGGAGGGTATCTTTATTCCATTCATATACTTGAGGATATAACAGAGGCAAAGAGGGCAGCAGATATGCTCCAAAGGGCATACCGCAGACTCTCCATTCTTTACAATATAGACCGTTCTCTTTCGCAGTCATTAGGCTTAGACGATATCCTCAAAGATGGCTTATCTATGACTTTAAAGACTCTGGAAATTGAAGGGGGCGCCATCACACTCATAGATGATGATGGAAAGACAATGACAATACGCACACATATAGGTCTTTCAGAGGAATTTGTAAATACTGTGCGGCATATAAATATAGATGAGGGTATATCTGGCAGGGCTGTAACTGAGAAAAAACCCGTTATTCTCAATGTCTCAGAATACCCCACCGAACGATTGGCTCCGTTTATAAAAAAAGAAGGTTTCCAGACCTTGGTGAGTACACCACTTATCTCGGCTGGCAGGGTATTCGGTGCATTAACCCTTGCAACACATAAAATAAAAGCCTTTCCGCCTGAGGAAACAGAACTGCTGACATCCATCGGCATACAGCTTGGCTCTGCTGTTCAGAATGCCTCTCTCTATCAATCGTTAAAAATAAGTGAGGAAAGATAACGCCGATTGGCAGAAACTTCACCGGATATGATGTTTCGTTTAGGAAGAAATGGCACCTTTATAGATTTTAAACCGGCAAAAGGGTTTGAGCCATATATGCCTCCAGACCAGTTTTTGGGGAAAAGAGTGTCCGATGTATTACCAGAGAATGTGGCAATACCTGCGATTGATTACATGGAAAAGGCTTTTCAGACAAATGAGGAGCAGGTCTTTGAATATAAACTGCCAATAAAAGGGGAAATCCTTGATTTCGAAGCACGGTTTAATGTTATTACTGAAAATGAGATACTCGTTATTGTTCGAGATATCACTGAAAAGAAACAGGCTGAGAAGGAGATGGTCCAACAGCAAAAACTTGCAACCATGGGACATCTTGTATCAGGGATTACACATGAAATAAAAAATCCACTTAGTATTATATCAGGCTATATACAGATGCTAAATAAGGATGAACAGGACACAGAAAAAAAGAAAATCTATAAGACAGTCCTTCAACAGGTTGACCGTTCAGTAAAAATAATTGACAATCTCTTAGGATTTGCCAGAAGGAGGGAGTATGAAATAAAGGATATAAACATAAATAACCTCATAGAAA
>MHDI01000060.1 GCA_001804915.1 Nitrospinae bacterium RIFCSPHIGHO2_02_FULL_39_82
TCAACCATGTACCATCTGCAGGCGGAAATGCTGTTGCTCCTCCTCCAATTTTCGTAAGTACTTCTCTGGCTTCCTTGAGCCACCGGTTAAGATGTTTTATCTGCTTTCCATCCTTGTCTTTATTGGGAATATATAAAACTAATTGCTGTGTCGAGGGAGCTTCTTCAGTTCCTAAAACCTTTGCTAAATCTAAAATGACATCATCTAAGCTATCATCTATCATAATATTTCTTTTTCTTTAGAGATTATCACTTTTGGGGACAAAAGTCAAGAAATTAGTGAGCAGGAATTAGTGAGCAGTTTTTCGCCCCTGCACCCCAAAAAATAACCAAATCATCAAATAACCAAATCCCCCTCACCTTAATCCTCTCCCCTTTGGGGAGAGGGAGGGGTGAGGGAAATTCACTGCTCCCCCATGAAATAAGATTTGAGCCTCTTTTTCAGAAACATCTTTCCGTAATGGGTCTTCAGATACTTCTCTCGCCTCTTAGCATCATCTTCTGTCAGACACGCTTCATAGTACATCAGCTTAAATGGAAGCCTATGCCTTGTGGATTGCACTTGTCCCTTGTTATGCTGCTCAAATCTTAGTTTCAAATTTCTCGTATATCCAACATATTGCTTGCAGTCTTTCTCACTGAGCAATACATATGTGTAATTCATGGACTTCATAATTAAAATTTGAAACTATTTCACGGGGTCCCGCCTCGAACGCACCGGACATAGCTGCCGTTCAACCTATAGCCGTAGCTGACAAGGCCATCGTTGACATCCACACTCCACACATAGGGAGTACCGTCCGCACCTGTAGTAGACGCCCAGTAGTAGGACGAATAGGCATTCGGGAAATACATTTTATTTATTGTAGGTTTTTCTTCAACATCTATTAGTGATTTAAGTTCATCTATATTTGGCAATCGCCAGTCATTATACCCTCCAAAGGAAAGTCCTTCACAATAGGTAATTGCAGAATTCCAACTCATCTTATCATTCTCCCCCTGCTGCCACATAAGTTTTGTGTCATTATCCGTCACAGTCCCATTACCATTATCTTTAAATTTCCTTGCCTTTGCCTTCTTCTTTTCTTCTTCTGCTCTTTTCCTCTTTTCTTCTAATGCAGCTAATGCAACTTTAGTATAGTAAAACTTCCCTGTTTTCTCATCCTTCAGCCCTTCTCCTATCAATAAATAGTATTGAACCATCTTTGTCCCCATAACATTGCGCCTTTCTTCAATGACTTTGCCTCTGCGAAATATCCGTTAAGAACCACACCGAACACTACTATTATTGAAAACAGTAGCCTTAACACCTCGTACCTTTTTCTAAAAAGATTATCCATTTTTTAAACCCTCCTTTCTCTTTTACCCGCAATGAGCGGATAACGTTCTTGGTGCATGTGAAGTGTGAAGCATTTTTCATTTTACATATGCACCGTGTTATATGAAGCGACAGGGCCTACCTCTTATCATAAGGCTTTTATCTTTTTGTTTCGTCCTATTTTATATTTTTCCACATTCTTGTTGTCTCCAATTTTTTGATGAATAACTGACAGGTTGTCATATAGCCTCTTAAGATAATGAACTTGCCCTGTCTCCTTAAAAATCTTCTCTGCTTTTAAATAATACTCAATTGCTCTCTTGAAATCTCTTAAGTCATCATAAGTTCCACCTAAACCCATATAGCATTTTGATTCTCCAGCCTTATCTCCTATTTCGTTTTTAATGCATAAAGCTTTGCTAAAATATTCCATTCTTCTTTTATTATTCCTCATATCATGATAAGCACTACCTAAGTTTATATAGCATCCTGCCTCTGCTGCTCTATCTCCCATTTCTTGAAAAAGTTCTAAAGCCTTCTCCGTATATTTAAGTCCATTCTTATTATCTCCCAAATTCAGATACACACTACCTAAACCCATATAGGATGATGACTCTATTGCCCTATTACCTATGCTTTTGGTAATATTCAAAGATAACTTATAACACTCACCCGCTTTCTTAAAATCCCCTAAACAGTGATAATAATTACCCATACCTATATAACTTCTTGCCTCTCCAGCCTTGTCTCCTATGTCTTTTTTAATTACTAATGAGTTCTCAAAACACACGAGAGCTTTTGGTCCATTGCCTAAAATAGTATAGACATAACCTAAATTAGCATAAGATCTTGAGGCACTCGCCTTATCTCCTAATTCTTTGCTTATTTTTAGCGACCTCTCATAATACTCAGCAGTATTTCTGAAATCACCCAATCTATAATAGGCACTCCCTAAACCCCTGTAGCATCCCGATTCCGCTGCCTTATCCACCGTGTTTTTAGCAATACTTAAAGCTTTATTATGAGACTCAATTGTCTTCTTGAAATCTCCTAAATGCTGGTATACATCTCCTAAACTTGAATAGCATCGTTGTTCTGCTTTCTCATCTCCTATTTTCTTAGTAAGTTCGAATGATTGATTAATAAATTCGATAGCTTTTTTGAAGTTTGAAATCCTCTCTAATAGTAAACCAGTTAAAAAATATTTGAGATATATCTTATCTCCTTCTAATCCCTTCGTCCATTCATCAAGGTATGTTTCCCATTCTACTGTTGATTCAATTGCGACATGGTCTCCAACAAATTTTTTGAGAGAATTCCACAGATTTTTAATAAAATTATCTGTATTGCATTTTATCCTTTTCCCTGGGAATTTCCTAAATGGATTATTAAATTTTTTTGTTTTTATATCTTCTATTTCTTCCAAGTTGTCAGAATGTTCAAGAAATATTATTTTCTTCCGACTTTTTTCTATACTTTGTATTTGTGGTGTTATATCAAAGGTGTCTGAACAACTGTAGCCAAGAATCAAGACCTTCTTGTGTCTTCCACTTGAGAATAAGTGTCTTATTATATTCATTCTCTTATCAGAAAGAGTTTTACTCGCAACTGCTTTCAGCGTCGTCCTTATACTATCCTTGCTATCAGCACTTCCGTGAATTTTAAAAATTCTTATTTTATCACCTAAGTTATCAAAATCTATTTCAGAAAAATGCTCTTCTTTATAATATCTCTTAAAATCCACATCTTCCTTCAGCCCTTCTTTTTCTACTAATGCCTTTTCTATGAGCAAATCAAAATTGGTGGTGAATATTGTTCTAAGGTAACCATTCTTTGCAAGCCTCGCTATTAGGATATGATTTATATTTGGTTCCCCATCTTTAAAAATATCTAATATTTTTGAAATATCTGTATTCTCTGAAAGGCTTTCCATAAACGCCTCGAAAGGGAGATTAGATTTCATTACCTCGTCAATATCTTTCTTATCAATCGGCAATTTTTCAAGAATGGATTGTTTTAGTTTATTTGCTAAAGGTAAACCGGAATTTTTAGAAATCCCAGCACCACAAAATATAGCAAATTCTTTCTCTTTAAGCCCTAAAATATCCAATAAATAAGATGTTTTTTCATTCATTTTATTATTTCTCTATTTTCACAAAGGGCAGGCTTTGGCATTTCACACAACGGTCGGCGTGTTTGTGAAGTGCGAGCGATAGCGAGCATTTGGGGAAGCGTAGCTTTCCACAAACACCGTGTTATACGCCGTCGCCATTATTCCTTACCTTCGCCTAAATTGATTGAAGTATAGATAATGCCAATACCTCCGTCTTCATAATCAAATTCTACGCCTTCTCTCATACCTCCCTCATTGCCACCATATGGATGCCTAAAAAATTCGTCGATGAAATTTATAAATTCAGCTTTTTTCTCTTTTTGGGCTTTTCTCATTATTGCAGAAAGTAACTCACGGAGGAAATCAAAAGCAGGAGTGTTATAAATTCCAATATCTGAATAAGTTAGCTCTCCAATATTGCCTCTTAAATACTTATCCACAAACTCATGAATATTAGAAGCAGAACGAGAAAAACCAAGAATACCTATAAAATAGGGTGGGGAAAATGGAATGGGCATTCCGTGCCTCCATAGTTTTCGCCAAAAATAGAACAATTCTTCTATATGAGGCCAATCAAAAGGTATGGGGTAAGTAAAATAATAACTCGGTGGTTCCCAGAATTTGGATATATTGACTATATCGATGGATTTTCTATTTCCCACGGAACTTTCTAATTGTGGAGCACTTACAAAAACAAAATCTCCTGGTCTGAAAAGCAAATTGAAAGAACCTAAACATCCAGAATAATTAGGTAGATTGAACTCCCTCATAGGAATTATAGAACCTCTTATCCCCCGAAATGATGGGAAACGGGAAAGTAAATAGATTTGCTCTTTGTTACTGAGATCCCATCTTAATTTATCGTCATCTTTTTTGAACTGTGAAATCGTAAACTTTTCAAAATATTTTCTCCCGTTATAGATAACGGATAGTATGAAAATGAGGTCCCCCAATTCTCTTTGGACTCTTTGCCCATAATATTCAAATTCTACCTGAGACTTGTTTCCGTGAATAAAAATACTTTTGGTGGAAATCTTAACTCTATCGGTCGATACTGACAATCCATTCAGGTTATTTATAATTCCTTCTACTATTGAGATCATTGCTGGTTCATAAAATCCTTGCTGGTATCCTTTATTTAAACCTATTTGAACTCTGCTTGCGAAATCCTTCTCATATTTTGCAAAATGTTCTGTCTTTATTAACTGAAGGTACTTTTCTACTACTTCTTCTATGGGCATTTTAATTCCTCCTTATGGCGATGGCGTATAACGTTTCCGTTGCAAAAGAAGCCCGAAGGGTTTGAACATAAGTCTTTTGCAACGTGTTAGCCGTCCGTTGCAGGCAGTTTTTAAAGAGAACATATGGCTGATTATTGCCAATAGTGTATAGAAAATTGAAAATATTGGTTTTAAAATACCACCCCAAAATCAGGTGGTCAATAGAAATTTAAAGATAAATGAGACACTTCCCATATTTATCTAATAGCCTTTTCATTTCCCAAAAGAAATGTGGAAAGCATCCCTGAAATTTCCCCATAAAATAACCAAATCATCAAATAACCAAATCCCCCTCACCTTAATCCTCTCCCCTTTGGGGAGAGGGAGGGGTGAGGGGAATTCACTGTCCTCCGCAAACGCATCGGACATAGACCTTAAATGACTTATAACTGCCGTAGACACCGCCAAGGTCGAAATTCACACCCCACGCATTGGACGAATCGCTCGCATCTGTAGTAGACGACCAGTAGCCGGAATTATTGGTATTCGGGAAATAAGCTCCATTTATTGTAGGTCAAAAAATGACAAAACGCAGCCCCAAAAGTTTAAAAATAGCATTTACTGGCAAAAATCTAACTCATTTTCACGCAGGATTCAGGTTTAAAACTTAAATTCACTGTAAAGTTGGGCAGCAAGTGTTTTATTATGGGCCATTACAAGTGTAGGCTTCTGAACCTTTTCTATGACATTTGCCATTGTGAAGGTCTTGCCTGAACCTGTAACACCGAGGAGAACCTGATGGTTAATACCTTTCAGGATATTATTGGAAAG
>MHDI01000061.1 GCA_001804915.1 Nitrospinae bacterium RIFCSPHIGHO2_02_FULL_39_82
ATCCACCATAATAAATGATACTTTTTCAGCACTATTTATAACATATTCAACAGGGTCTTTGATAGAACTATCTTCTATATCTATCCCTATAATATCAGCCTTTCTGCCGATTGCTATCTCACCAATCTCACCCTCAAACCCTATTGCCCTTGCACCATTAATTGTTGCCATCTTCAAAATAGTATTATTATCTATGTCAGGGAAATTTTCCTTTATGGTTCTCATTTCATAAAACATATTTAATCTTTCGTTACTTGATAGGCTGTCCGTTCCAATGGCAACATTTATATTATTCTTTAAAAACTCCTTTAGTGGATATTTCCAATTCCTTCCAAACCACTTATTACTCCCCGGACAATATACCACTGACACATCATTTTCCTTTAAGATACGAATGTCATCCTCAGTTACAATATTTAAGTGAATACCTGTAGTGCCTTTGAGTATCCCAAGGGTGTGTAGATATTTTACAGGTGTGGTGTTGGGAGCCTTCCACTCATCATTCCAGACACTGAATTCGATCAATAAATCCCTGATTGCCCCTGAGCCGCTTTTTATAAACTCTATTTCCTCGGGCATTTCAGCGATATGCATTGCCATAGGAAGTATTTTTCCCTTTGCAAGACCATGACTCTCTTTTAATAACTCAATTGATACGGAATAGGGTGCATGGGGGGCAATGCCGATTTTCGATTTTCGATTTTCGATTTTCGATTTAGGATTTAAAATTTTGTCCACCTTTTCCTTTAACTGTCGTATTATTTCATCTTTCAGTTCAGGGTTAAAGCCAGCGAACTCCAGAAAGACAGTCCCTTTTAAGCCTTTCTCGTTAAGAATATCCCGTGTAATACCTGTCTGAGAAAAATCCCCTACCGTCGTAACACCTGAAGATATAAGCTCATCCAGTCCATCCTTAATGGCAGAGGTAATCTCATTTCCATTTAAACCCCTTCTTATAGATACAACCTCCCTTGCCCAATCTGTAAATGAGAGTCCCTTTTTAATCCTGCCCCTAAATCCTGTCAACTCTAAATGGGTGTGGGCATTGATAAACCCAGGCAGCAGTATCCTGCCTGAACAATCAATTGTCCCATCACAGGGGAAGCTTGACAATTCTCTCTTTATCCCCATTGCTTTGATTACATTTCCGTTTACAATCATCACACCATCTTTTATGGGAGGAGATGTGATAGGCAATATCCAATCCGCTTCAATTTTTACAATTCTTCCTTTGCCCATTATATATTGGATTTAAAAAACGGAAATGATCCCACTTAACAGTAATATCAATAATCCTAAACCAAAATTTACTCTGACTAAATTGAGGGATAATTTTTGCAAAGATGTTTTTTCGATCGAAGATGTGGCTCTTCCAATC
This sequence comes from Nitrospinae bacterium RIFCSPHIGHO2_02_FULL_39_82, assembly GCA_001804915.1. GTDB lineage: Bacteria > Nitrospinota > Nitrospinia > UBA9942 > UBA9942 > PLOWO2-12-39-15. The sequence continues at coordinate 1,379 of MHDI01000061.1, forward strand.
TTAGGGGTTAATACCGAACTTCTATAAAAATGGATAGCCACCATTCCCAGAACCAGAATATGCTTCAGGATTAAAATCAAAATCCATTTGTTTTCAAAAATTCCAACTATTGAAAACCTCTTATTAAGCCATGTTAATACAATCCCCGTAACAGTTAGAAGAATTATACTATAGTTTGCCAGAGGGGTAAATCTTTTAGAAATATCTCCCATCAGTTTGCCTGACTCTGCCCCCAAAACTTGCTTGGATGATGGCATAGCGATAAAGAGTATGAAGGTAATTCCTCCAATCCATATAACTGTTGCAATGAGATGAAACCAATAAATTGTTATCAATATCAACCCTCTCATTTTGACCTCCTTGTGATTTTTCAAATTGAGGTGGCAGACTGTTTTCAATCTGCCACCCCCCTGCTTGCCTACTTGCCTATTTCATTTTCGGCAGGCAACCACAGCCACACGAACCTGTCGTTCCAGCTTTGGTTTCAGGCTTTTCTTTTACTTCTTTAATGCCTTTTGCCATTATTATCACCTCCTTTCTATTTTAGTTAATACTAATATACTTATATAATATGGCAAAATTTTTTTGCCTATTCCATCCTATGCTTCTTTGTGAGTTTTGCTGGTGTCCGTTTGCTCACCCAAACATCCGCAGGTGCAAATTCTGTTAAGCCTCTGCCGGCATTTTTCGAGGGTATCTTGATTCAAAGAGTAATATATCCAGTATCCCTGCCTCTCATCCCTAACAAGTCCAGAGGCTTTTAATACCCGCAGATGCTGGGATACTGCCGATTGTGTTATTCCCAAGACCTCAGCCAGTGCATTAACATTCATGGGTTCTTTTTTAAGAAGCTCAATAATTTCTATTCTCTTGTCTGCTGAAAGTATTTTGAATAGGTCAGCCGCTTTTTTCATAAAGTTTATAAGTATATACTTATTTACTAATAATATATGTCTCCCGTTTAGCCGTCAAGTATTTTTTAAGTTTTTTTTAAAGTTTTTTTAAGTTATGAAATTATAAACCACGGAGACACAAAGCTCACAGTCCTTCGACAAGCTCAGGATGACAGCCTGTAGAAACAGGGTTTAAACCCTGTTGTTACGATTTTAATTTTTCTCTGTGTCTCCGTGACTCTGTGGCTAAATCAAGCCTTTGTTCTTTATTAAAAGTGGAAAAGTTGAATTTCGAGCAGTTTACTGCTATTATATTTTTTACTGGGGGATCGTCTAACGGCAGGACAACAGACTCTGGATCTGTCTATCTAGGTTCGAATCCTAGTCCCCCAGCCATATATAAACACCCCGCTCTTAGATTGAAGAATAGAGCCAAAAGAGCTAAAAAAGAGGATTTCAAAAGAATCAATTTTATTTTACCCCTGCATATACTGTTGCAATGCCAAAAGTAAGGGCAAAGGATTGCACATTCCTTATATTTTCTTCTTCCATAATTTTCTTGAATTCATCCCGGTCAGGGAAGGTCATTACAGAATCAGGAAGGTATTTATAGGCACATCTCTTTCCTGAAATAATACCTCCTATAATGGGAAGGACTTTTTTAAAATAGATATGGTAAATTCCCCTTAAGACCTTGTTAGCAGGATTTGTGAACTCAAGTATAACTATCCTCCTACCATCTTTCACAACCCTTCTCATCTCGCCGATTCCTTTTCTGACATCTGAAAAATTTCTGATACCGAATGCACAGATAGCGCCGTCAAAATAGTTATTGTCAAAGGGTAATCCAAGGGCATTTGTCTGCAAGAGACTGATACAGTCTGAAAGCCCCTCTCTTTCAATTTTTTTTCTACCTTCATAAATCATCTGAGGGCTGAAATCAATTCCAATAACCCTTTTATCTTTCCCCCCTGATTTTACAATTTCTATTGCACAATCCCCTGTTCCTGTCGCTACATCCAGAAACAAATTTCCCCCGGACTTTAGAAGTTCCTTTACTGCAAACCCCCTCCAGAACACATCCCTCCTCAGGCTTAAAAGTCTGTTTAAAAAATCATACCATCTGGCTATTGATGAAAACATCTCCAGAACAAAGGTTTCTTTATCTTTTGGGTCTGTCATAGGGTTATTGTAACATGGGTGTTGTGATTTTTTTATGACAAATAATAATCAAAAAGTTAATCAAAAAGTTTTCTTGCTTATGCAGTAATATTTATTGTAACATTGGTATCTATGAAAAAATGGCATGAGCTATGGGATAGAAAAGGTGAGATGATTGAGATAGAAAATGAAAAGGAAAAGAAATTTCCCTTTCTCCACCTTTTCTTATTTATAGCGACTTTGTTTGGCACAATGATAGCAGGGTCTCTTCAGGAGGGGGTAAACCCAATAAGCCAGCCATATTTGATATACAAAGGGCTCCCCTTTTCCCTGACACTGATGCTCATACTTGGTGTCCATGAGACCGGACATTATATAACCTCTAAAAGAAATGGTGTCCAGGCAACCCTTCCATATTTTATACCTGCCCCGTCATTCCTTGGCACATTCGGGGCATTTATAAAAATGAAATCCCTTATACCCAACAGGAGGGTGCTGCTTAAAATAGGTGCGGCGGGGCCTCTTGCGGGTTTTGCTGTTGCATTACCTTCAACCATTATAGGGCTGATGTTATCAGAGGTCAGGGAACCATCAGCGGTAAGCAGCGGCATATCTCTCGGCTCCTCCCTTCTTCTCTCCTTTCTGACAAAGTCAATACTCGGCGTCTCAAATGACTCTGCCGATATTCTATTGCACCCTGTAGCATTCGCAGGCTGGATAGGGTTATTTGTAACTGCCCTCAACCTCCTTCCCATCGGTCAACTTGATGGAGGACACATAATATTTGCATTATCCCGAAGATTGCATAACCTCCTTTCAAAGATTGCCTTCTTGCTGCTTCTTCCACTTGGATTCTTTTGGGAAGGGTGGTTAATCTGGGCTGCCGCTATATTTATTTTTGGAATAAATCACCCGCCTGTAGTTGATGAGACACCCTCACTTAGCAAAGAGGACAGGATACTCGCCGCAGTTGCAATTATTATATTTGTTATAACCTTCATACCTGTTCCATTCAAACTTTAAAAAGCAGTGAAAATTATAAATAATACTTTTTAAAAAAATCATGTTACTAATTGGACTCACAGGTGGTATGGCCACAGGAAAAAGTTTGGTTTCAACAATACTTAAAGAACTCGGCGCCTTCATAATTGATGCAGATAAAATTTCCAGAGAGATTGTTGAGCCAGATAAACCCGCGTGGTTTAAGATAGTAGAATTCTTTGGCAGGGATATCCTCAATAGCGATATGATAATTAACAGGAAGAGGCTCGGTGAGATTGTATTCAATGACCCGCTAAAGAAGAAGAGGCTGGAGGAGATAATCCATCCCCTGGTAATAGAAGAGGAGAATAGAAGGGTTGAGGATTATAAGAGGTTAAACCCGGATGGCATGGCAGTTATAGATGCCGCCCTTTTAATTGAAGCAGGCGGATATAGAAGAGTTGATAAACTAATTGTAGTTTATGCTGACAGAAAGACTCAGTTAAGAAGATTAATGGAGAGGGATAGATTAAAAAAAGAGGAGGCTGAGAAAAGGATAGATTCCCAGTTGCCTTTGGATGAGAAGGTTAAGATGGCAGATTTTGTTGTGGATAATAGTGCCAGTAAGGAAAATACAGTGAGACAGGTGATGGATATATTCAGCAAATTGAAAAGCTTGAAAACTGCAGTGATGAAATTATGATAGCAGGAATTGGGGTAGATATTATAAAGATTGAGAGAATAAAGACGGCAGTTGATAGATGGGGGGAGAGGTTTATGGATAGGGTATTTACTGATGGTGAAAAGAAATACTCTTTCGGTAAATATAACCCTTATCCACATCTCGCTGCGAGATTTGCTTATAAAGAGGCATTTGTTAAGGCATTGGGTACGGGATTTAAGAGTGGCATGAGATGGAGGGATATAGAATTAATGAGAGATGGAAATGGTAAACCTGAAGCGAAGTTACATGGGGTAGTAAAAGAAATGGCTGATAATCAGAATATCAAGGACAT
>MHDI01000062.1 GCA_001804915.1 Nitrospinae bacterium RIFCSPHIGHO2_02_FULL_39_82
CAAGACCCTTATCAAGTCTATGCTTCCAGCCAAAACCATTGATATGTTTAATAGCGTCCCCAGGGGGATTTGAACCCCCGTTACCGCCGTGAAAGGGCGATGTCCTTGGCCGGGCTAGACGATGGGGACAACAATTCAACTTATAACTATTAACTCATAACTGATAACTGTAAGAAAGGATTTTAAATAACTAATTGTTAGTTATTAGTTATAAGTTGAAAGTTATTGGTTTTTTGTGGTGAGCCGCCTGGGATTCGAACCCAGCACACCCGCCTTAAAAGGGCGGTGCTCTACCAAATGAGCTAGCGGCCCTGATTTTTTAGTTTAATAAAGTCATATATTATTGTCAATTTAAAACTCCTCTACACCCAATTCTAATTTTATCATTCTTGATTCTCCCTCTTTCAATTTTATCTTCCAATGTGCAAGGATTGTTGACCCTTGATAAATTCTCTCAAATCCATCTTCTGACTGCGAGACAGTTTCTATAGGAAAATACCAGATAGAGGCAGGTTCTTCAAAAGATAAAATTATCTGAAAACAATTCCATGTATCTCTCATACCAAAGGATTTTGCATGGGAAATATCCCCTACACTTTTTAATATCCTTTCACTTATTTCTGTCTCTTTACAAATATAATGCCTCAAATCACTGTCACCGGCGAGAAGGGTCATATTGAATTCTATACCAAACCACGCATCTATCTCCCTTTCTCCCATATTTGTTATTGCAAAACTGGAAGTTATTGCTGCCTTTTCCATAGAAAAATTAAATATCTTAGAAACGGATAGTGGAATATAAATTCCTCCCTGATATAAATGTCCATTTCGCTTCATTTCCAAATTCACAGCCCCTTTTCTGTTTTTAGAAATATTTTCAATATTGTAAGGTTTATCCACAAAATCACCTACCTCAGGATAGCTACTTCTCATAAAATTTTGAATGTCGGTACCCTCTCCAAGAAAATGGTCAAGGAATGACCTGCGCCGATACCAATCATATATTATCATCTCCCCGAGTCCACCTTCTTTTACCTTAACTACATCGTGAATAGATTTTGGCTGCCCCCCATCACAATCTTCTTTTATATTCTTTACCTTGTAGTGATACGCTTCCTCTCTGCGGGTCATTGTATTTAATATATTAAACCGCTTTGGTCTGTAATCAAATTCAAATAGGCTGCCTCCATAATCAGGGTCAAAATAGGCATTGATTCTGCTGTTACTTATCAATACCTCGTTCAGATTATCCTTGTCATAATCTTTTACTTTACACTCAAGCCAGTTCTTATTTCTGTGAATTCTCTTATCAACAATATTTTCTGCCTCAATTAAATGTTCATACACTGCATGTCTTAGATAGTTCAGATATAAACCACCAAAGAGTCCGTGCCAGTAGGCACAGTTGCACTGTCCCCGATAGAGTTCCCTCAACTCAGGCAGAAGGCTGACGATTGACGGAACCTTAGTCCTGTTTTTCTTCAGCCTTAAACCTTGTTCCCTTATTTTCTCGCTTACATAAAGCATCTTTTTATGCATTAGATTGCCTTCATCATATTTAACTAAAAAATTATCCCACAATCCACCTCGCAGAAAAGATTTGTATTTATCCCTTAGTCCACGATTTTCCATATCCTTCAGTATTTCCTCAAATCTGATACCTGCCTTTGCCGGCAGCGACCATTCCATCATTTCTTCATAAGATGCCATTGGAAGATATACCCTTCCATGTGGTGGAAATTTTTCAATATATTCGCTGAAGGTGGGCATCTCTATCCAATCCATATTTTCTTCTATTGCACTAAAAAAGTTTTCAAGCCAGTTTTCTTCATACACCCATTTATGTGTCCCGGGCCATATACCAAATTTTTCTCCATCATCAGCATAAGTAACACCATTGATACCGTACAATTCAATTATTTTTTTAAAGTAATCAAAAATCTCATGCGGCAATTTAAAAGGTATAGAATATCTTAAAAATTTATCTATAGGAAAAATTGAGAGTGTATGCCCGTGCTTTTCCGTAATGTAGTAATCAAACATGTCTTTTTGCTCAAGCCCCGTATAAAAGAAGTGGGTATCATCAAGAATTGTATATTTCATGTCTGCCTTTGATATTATCTTTGTCAAAGATGGTTCCCATATTCTTTCCGCAAGCCAAATGCCTTTTGGATAGTAATCAAAATTTTCCTTTATATACTCAGTCATTAACTGTATCTGATTTACTGCATCATCTTCTGGGAGTATGGAAAGGATGGGTTCATAGAAGCCACCGCTGAGTATCTCAATCTGATTTCTTTCAACCAGTTCTTTTATTCTGTCAAAATATTCAGGATTATTATTTTCAATCCACTCGAGAAGGCAACCTGAATAGTGGAGGGAGACACGGACCTTTGGATGCCTCTCCAGTATTTTAATAAAAGGGAGATAGCATTTTTTAAAGGAATCTTCAAATACACTGTTAAAATTCCCGATAGGCTGATGATTATGAATTCCAAATAAAAAATTTATCTTTTTCATCTTAAAGTATTTTATGCTTGTTATTCAAGTAAGTTTTTATTCTCTCTAAAATTGTAGTAAAATAAAAAACAGAGTGAAAAATACTATAACTCAAAAACATAAAACAGGCAATAGTTTACTTCCTGAAGACCTGAAGACCTACTACGAAAATATACTTGCCAGTATCCAGGATGGGGTAATTGTTGTGTCCAATGAGTGTATAATTATAACATTTAACCCCGCAATTGAAGAAATGAGTGGGATATCATCTTCCTATGCCAGAGGCAGGTCTCTTCAATCGGTATTTTCTGATGAACCCAGGCTGATAGAATTGACCATAAAAACCATAAGTACCGGGACCGTATATTCAGATTCAGATTTTCAGATATTCAGGCGTGGAGATAAAAAAGTCTTCCCTGTAAGTTTAATAATATCTCCCCTTTCAGATGAGAGAGGAGATATGAAAGGTGCAATACTTGTAGTAAGGGATATGACAAGGGCTAAGGAATTGGAAGAAAGTTTAAGAAAGGCTGATAGATTTGCATCACTGGGCCTACTCGCAGCAGGCATGGCACATGAGATAAAAAACCCACTCGGCGGATTGAGAGGGGCTGCACAGCTTTTAAATGAAGAGATAAAAAACGAAAGATACAGGGAATATACTCAGGTTATAATCAAGGAGGCGGATAGAGTAAATTCTATTGTTGAAGACCTCTTCACCCTTTCCAACCCAAGACCTCCTGAATTGAGAGTCATAAATATACATGAGATTTTAGAGAGTATTCTATTGCTGGAGAAAAAGGCATTAAGAAAAAGCAATATAGAGGTTGTTCAGATTTATGACCCCAGCCTCCCTGCTGTCATGGTTGATGAAGGACAAATTACACAGGTGTTTTTGAATATTATTAAGAATGCTGTGGAGTCAATGTCAGCAGGGGGAGAATTGACGATTATCACAAGAATATTTTATGATTATATTATAATTAAGGATGGCGGTAAATCTCAATCAAAAATGGTTCTTGTTGAAGTAAAGGATACTGGTGAAGGATTTCAGGAGGACATAATAAACCATTTGTTCACACCATTTTTTAGCACAAAGAGTAAAGGAATAGGTTTAGGACTTGCAATATCACATAAAATAGTTGAGGAACACGGGGGGATGATAAAGGTTTTGAACAGGACAAACGGTAAAGGGGCAACACTTCAGGTCTTTTTGCCAATAGCAAGTAAGTGGAAAGCATGAAAAATATCCTGGTTGTAGATGATGAAGAGAGTTTAAGATGGGTTCTTAAAAAAGGGCTTGGGAAAAGGGGTTATAATGTTCATACCGCAGAAAACGGAAAGACTGCCCTTTCTTTTCTTTCAAAGAATGAATATCTCCTCATCTTTTTGGATATTTTCCTACCAGATATAAATGGGCTTAAGCTTCTTGAAGACATAAAAAAAGAGAGAGAAAATATTGTTGTAGTAATTATGACAGCTCAGGGGACAATGAAGAGCACAATTGAAGCGATGCAGAAGGGTGCCTACGACTACATAACCAAACCATTTGATATGGAAGAGATATATCTCCTGATTGACAGAATAGAGAATCTTAAAAGACTGGAGAAGAGAGTTTGCACATTGGAGGAGGAACTAAAGATAAAATATGATGCCGGGGAGATTATAGGTAAAAGTCAGAAAATGAAGGAAGTCTTTAAAATGATAGGCAGGGCAGCATCTTCCGATGCTACTGTCTTTATAACAGGGGAAAGCGGGACAGGAAAAGAGTTGGTAGCAAGGGCACTCTACATGTCATCTAAAAGGTCCAAGGGGCCATTTGTAGCGGTAAATTGTGCAGCAATACCAAAGGAACTTATTGAAAGTGAACTTTTTGGATACGAGAAGGGTGCCTTTACAGGGGCTGCTGAATTAAGGGAGGGTAAATTTGAACTGGCAGATGGTGGGACACTATTCCTCGATGAAATCGGTGATATGGATATATCTCTCCAAGCAAAACTTCTAAGGGTAATCCAAGAGAGGGAATTTTACAGAATTGGAGGGAGAATACCAATAAAAGTAGATGTAAGGATAATTACAGCAACAAATCAGGACATAGATAATGCCATTCGAGAAAAAAGGTTCAGGGAAGACTTATATCACAGACTTAATGTAATCACCATTTTTTTACCACCATTAAGGGAGAGACGGGAAGATATACCAATTTTAGCAAAATATTTTTTAAAGAGATTCAGTAATGAACTTAACAGTAATGTAAAAAATATAACAGATGATGCAATAGACATTCTTAAAAGTCATGAATGGAAAGGGAATGTAAGAGAGCTTGAGAATATAATAAAAAGGGCGGTTGTAATTTCGAGCAGCGATTCTATTATATCTGAACACCTTCCATTTAATGCTGATTTGAAATTGAAGGCTGCCGCCAAAAGCAATACTGACTTTATACTGGCAAAAGTCCAGGATACTATTGGCAAAGGAAACCTTTATAATGAGATTATCAGAGAGGTAGAAAAAGAACTTCTCGGAGTTATTTTGAAAAAGACAGAGTGGAATCAGCTAAAAGCAGCAGAGATACTTGGAATAAACAGAAATACCCTGAGCAGAAAGATAAAAGAGCTTGGTATAGTTGTAAAAGATAAAGGATAAAAAACCAAATTAATTGATTTCGCTATTCTATCACACTATAATAACAAAGGTTGAGGATTTGATGGGCCGTTAGCTCAGCTGGTAGAGCAACTGACTCTTAATCAGTAGGTCGCTGGTTCGACCCCAGCACGGCTCATCATAACAAATAAGTTGCTCACCTTCTCCTACATTAAAACTTCCCTTAATTTTATAGTTATTGCATAATTAAGTTGACTGATAAAATATTCTTTGTTTCTTCCTTAACCTATTTCCCT
>MHDI01000063.1 GCA_001804915.1 Nitrospinae bacterium RIFCSPHIGHO2_02_FULL_39_82
TGATAATCTGATGTGGTATAAATATATCTGTAAAAATGTGGCAAGGAGGAATAATAAGACTGTTACATTCATGCCGAAGCCTATATGGAATGATAATGGCTCAGGTATGCATACACATCAGAGCCTATGGAAGGGCGGAAAACCATTATTTGCAGGAAATGCTTACGGGGGCTTAAGTGAACTGGCACTATACTATGTTGGCGGTATACTCAAACATGCCCATGCCCTTGCGGCTATCGTAGCACCCACTACAAATTCCTATAAGAGATTGGTTCCGGGATTTGAGGCGCCTGTAAACCTCGCATATTCCAGCAGAAACAGGAGTGCAGGTGTTAGGGTACCTATGTATTCCCCAAGTCCAAAGGCAAAGAGAGTTGAGGTGAGATTCCCCGACCCATCATGCAATGGTTATCTGGCATTTGCATCAATGCTTATGGCAGGGCTTGATGGTATTCAGAATAAGATTGACCCGGGTGAGCCTCTGGATAAGGATATATATGCCCTTGGACCGGAGGAACTGAAAAATGTCCCGTCATTGCCAGGCTCATTGGAGGATGCCCTTGATGCACTTGAAAAAGACCAGGACTTCTTGCTCAAAGGCGATGTCTTTACTCAGGATGCTATTGATATGTGGCTTGAGTATAAGAGGGATAAAGAGGTAAATCAGATGAGGTTGAGACCGCACCCATACGAATTTGCCCTATATTTTGATATTTAAGACTATAAAAACCGCAGAGGTGCTTTTATCCTCTGCGGTTTTCTTTAACTTTCGTTAAAGGGCAAGATAGGGTTTACATATAGTCTCTCATATATCCTACATAATTTTCAGCGTATTGAAGTATCTTGTCTCTTTCCTCTTTTGTAAGCTCTCTCTTTGGTTTTGCAGGACTGCCTACTGCCAGCCAGCCTGAGGGGATTACAGATTTCTCTGTTACGACTGAGCCTGCTGCAATAATAGAAAACTCCTCAACCTCTGCTCCGTCTAAAATTATTGCTCCCATGCCAATAAGGCATCTTGACCTTATCCTGCACCCGTGCAAAGTAACCCCATGTCCTATTGTAACTTCATCCTCTAAAAAGAGTGGATAGGTTTTATTTGTTACATGAAGCAGGCTTCCATCCTGAATATTTGTCCTCTTACCTATCTTTATATAATTTACATCTCCCCTTACAACTGCATTGAACCACACGCTGGAGTATTCCCCTATCTCCACATCACCTATAATCTGGGCACTCTCTTCTATAAAAACGGTCTCATGAATTTTTGGCAAAATTCCTTTATATGGCTTTATCATATTTTCTTTTGTAACATTATTTTTTACATTCGGCAATAAAAATTTGATAAGTGGTATAATAAAGTATGAGAAAAAAATTGGGTATTTATATTCATATCCCTTTTTGTATTAAGAAGTGTGGTTATTGTGACTTCAACTCTTATGAGGGTATGGAGGGGGTTATTGACGAATATGTTAGGGCTGTGAAAAGGGAGATTTCCTTAATTAGCTATGAGCTATCAGCTATCAGCTATCAACCTTACAAGGTTATATCCATATTCTTTGGCGGTGGGACACCTACAATTCTTAAGTCGTGGCAATTATTGGAAATACTTGAATCATGTAAAAAATTGTTTAATTTAAAGACAGATGCAGAGATTACAATTGAGGCAAATCCTGAGACATTGACTTTAGATAAACTTAAGAAATTAAGAAGGGGAGGATTTAATAGGATAAGTATAGGGGTTCAATCTTTTAATGACAAACTTTTAAAAAGACTTGGAAGGGTGCATGATTCAAAAAAGGCATATCAAGGGATTTTATCAGCCAGAAATGAGGGTTTTGAAAATATATCTATAGATTTGATGTTTGGCATACCTGATGAGACCCTGAAAGATTGGGAAGATGATATTGAAACCACCATCAAGTTAAATCCAGAACATATCTCCACCTACAATTTGACAATAGAAGAGGGGACACAGTTTGAAAAACTTTATAGCGAGGCTAAAGCCTCGCACTACTTACCTGATGAAGATAGACAAGTAGAGATGTATGAGAGGGGGATAGGACTTTTAACGGGGACAGGTTATGAGCATTATGAAATATCAAATTTTGCAAAGGCATGTAGTGAGCGTAGCGAATCTAATGGCAGGAAGTGTCTCCATAATCAGATATACTGGCGAAATGAGGAGTATCTCGGTATTGGTGCAGGGGCTCATTCTTACATGGATGGGGAGAGAAGATGGAATATTAAAAATCCAGAAGAATATATAAACAGACTGAAGATTAGAGAAAGACATGCCAAAAGAAAGCCTTCAGCCTTCAGCCTTCAGCCTCCGACAGCAGGCAGTGAAAGATTGGATGGCAATAAAGTAATGGGAGAGACCATTATGATGGAGCTTCGGATTCTGGAGGGGATAAATCTAAAGTCTTTTAAAAAACGCTTCGGGGTAGAGATAAAATCAACTTTTTCAGATGCAATATCCCGGCTTTTAAGTAATAATCTTATAATTTTTGAAAATGGTCATCTCAAATTAACCCATAAAGGACTTCTCTTTTACAATGATGTGGCAGCAGAGTTTTTATTATGAGTCTTCATCCTTCACAGGTTTAAAAACTACAGCACTTAAAGGTGGGAGGGTAATTTTTAAAGAGCAGGGTTTACCCTGCCATGAAACCTGATTTGACCATTTTCCACCTTGATTGCCGAGATTACTTCCGTAATAAACATCGGAATCGCTGTTCAATACCTCTTCATAAAAACAGTGTGAGGGGACACCAATCTTATAATTAAATCTGGGGGCTGGTGTGAAATTGAAAACGAATACGAGATGATTATCAGGGTCTTTGCCCCATCGTATAAAGGAGATAATACTCCTCTCCCAGTCATGAAAATCAATCCACTCAAAACCGCTATATTCAAAGTCAACCTCCCGCATTGCTGGCTCTGACCTGTATAAGTGATTTAAGTCTTTTATAAAACTCTGCAATTTTGAATGAGGTTCGTATTGGAGGAGATGCCAGTCAAGGCTTCGGTTATGATTCCACTCATTCCACTGCCCGATGTCTCCACCCATAAAGAGGAGCTTCTTGCCGGGCTGTGCATACATATAGCTTAAGAGAAGCCTTAAATTGGCAAACTTCTGCCAGAAGTCACCGGGCATCTTGCTCAAAAGCGAAGCCTTGCCGTGAACAACCTCGTCATGGGAGAGGACAAGTATGAAATTTTCATGAAAGGCATAAAGCATTGCAAAGGTAAGGTTATTATGATGATGCTTTCTATATATCGGGTCTTTACTGAAAAAATCAAGTATATCGTGCATCCACCCCATATTCCATTTGAATGTAAATCCGAGACCACCAAGATATGTAGGGCGTGAGACGCCTCCCCATGATGTGGATTCTTCTGCAATAGTCATGATTCCTGGAAACTCAGCATGAATAACCTCATTCATTTTTTTTAAAAAATCTATTGCTTCAAGATTTTCCCTTCCGCCATAGGTATTTGGAACCCATTCACCATGCCTTTTGCTATAATCAAGATAGAGCATGGATGCCACTGCATCCACCCTCAGACCGTCTAAATGATATTTTTTGCACCAGAAAAGGACATTGGATGTGAGAAAATTTCTCACCTCGTGTCTGCCATAGTTAAATATAAGTGTCCCCCAATCAGGATGCGCACCTTTCTTAGGGTCCTCATGCTCATAGAGGGCAGTCCCATCAAATTGAATCAGACTGTGTCCGTCCCTCGGGAAATGGGCAGGGACCCAGTCAACAATAACACCGATATTATTCTGATGGCAGTAATCAATAAAATACATAAAGTCTTCGGGGGTGCCGAATCTGCTTGTGGGGGCAAAATATCCTGTTACCTGATACCCCCACGATGCATCAAATGGATGCTCCATGATTGGTAAAAGTTCTATGTGTGTATAGCCTGTGTTTTTGATGTAATCCACTAAGAGATGTGCAATCTCTCTGTATGTCAGGAATCTGTTATTCTCCTCAACCTTTCTCGCCCATGAGCCAAGATGGACTTCATAAATGGATAGAGGTTTATTAAGTGGAGTGGTTTTGTCGCGGTTTTCCAGCCATTCACTATCATTCCATTTGTATTTATTTATATCCCATACTACTGAGGCGCTTTTTGGCCTCACCTCTGAATAAAAGGCATAGGGGTCAGATTTTATAAGAAGGTGGTTATGCCGGGTTTTTATTTCAAATTTATAAATATCCCCCTCCTTTAAGCCCGGTATAAAAAGCTCCCATATTCCAGAGTTCCCCAATATCCTCATCGGGTGTCTCCGTCCATCCCATCTGTTGAAGTCGCCGATTACACTAACCCTCTTTGCATTTGGCGCCCAGACTGAAAAATGGACACCCGTAATACCATCCAAATCCATTATATGCGCACCTAATTTTTCATAAATCTGCAGGTGATTCCCTTCATTGAACAAATGCCTGTCAAGGTCGCCAATTAAAGGGAGGAATGAATAGGGGTCATGAGATTTTATAAGATTTCCATTACGAGTTTTGATTAAAAACTGGTAAGAAAAAATATTCCTGTCTTCTATAAAGGTCTCAAAAAATCCGTCAGGATGAATACTGGAGAGGGTATAGATATTCTGCTGATTATCAGAATCTACTGCTGACACCTCAACAGCCTCAGGTAGAAATGCTCTTATGGTAATTCCTCTCCTGTCATCTACCGTAATTTGATGTATGCCCAACACCTGAAACGGATCATGATGGTTTGCCGTAATAATCTTCTCTATCTCTTTTTGTCCAACTGTTGTTTTCATTTAATCAAATTACGCATACTGTTTTTTACCTATTAAGACAATATATTTTATCACTTCTTCTCTCGTTTTAGGATTAAGAAAGCTATAACTTATTCTTGATATTGGAAAATACGGGAATCTACCAAGAACTACCATTTCATTTCTATAATCCTGCGGCAGTAGATTATATTCATTTTCTTCAGTAATAACAAATCTTTCTTTAGGAGAATTAATGGAATTTTGCCCTTTGTATATATAGTTATAGAATCCATAAATTGAAAGTGTGATGAAGAATGTGAGGGTTAAATCCATCCTTGCATCTCTCATCATGCTGTAAAAACCGGGATTGGCACAGAGGACAAGACACGCCCATAGTCCTGCATCAGGAGACCTGATATTTTTCCCAAAGCGATAGGTGAGAAACAAGACACCGAGTGCCATTATGAATGATGGAAGTCTTACCGCCCATTCATTTATCCCAAAGATTGCGTAGGATATTTGAAGAAGCCAATACTGAAATGGTGGTTTTGAAAACTCAGTTTCAAAATTATAATAGGTGCTGAAATAATCTCCGCTGATAAATGCCTCCCTTTATCAGAAATTTTAAAATTGATGTTGAGGGGAAATGCCGTCTCTTGGTCTTATCCATGAATCATGATATAAAATCAATAGTAATCAGTTTAAGCAGTTGAGGATTATAAGGCTGAATTTCTCCCCTTTTTATTGTTAGTTTGTTCTCAAGAAATTCTGATATATCCTTCAGTAATCTTTTCCAGCTTTTATGGTTATTTTTATAATCTCTCCACACTCCCCTGAGATTATGCAGCCTCTTTTTGGTAAGGCTTACTGATAATAGCCTTTCCTTTATTTCCTCCCATCTCTTTTCAATCTCTTTGTCTTCCGAAAAGTCAAGGAGGTATTCATCGAGCCTTATGTCCATCTCTCTTATAAGGCTGGATACAAACTTCTTGCTTTTATCGCTGGTCAATTCGCCGAGTGTTGAGTCAACTGTCTCCCGTTGCTCCATCTCTTTATAGGTTGCTTCAATATCTTTGACGGCTTCCGCATTCACCGCATAAACTTTATCAAAAAAATCAGGAATAACCCTTGTCTCATCAGGAGGGCATGCAATGTAATTGAGTATCATAGTTTTATTCTTAATTATCTCCCCAGTTGCAAGATTATAAAGATACCAGAAATGAAAATCTTCACTATATCTGTAATAGAAAAATATTCCCTTTACATCTCTTCTCAGCCCGCTATAAATTCCAAACGGAATTGATTCCAGCTCATTCACCGCTTTTGTCTTCAGATAATCAATCAGAGGCTGATAGAATTTTTCACCGCCTCCGAATACCTCTCTCTCCAACTCCTCAAAGACCTTTTCGTCCTTTTCCTTTATTTTCCTTATAACCCCGAAAACCTTCGGATTTACCTCTTCACCGAGGACTGTAACATCGAGCCCGATAGAGCTATCAATATTCCTGATCTTGTTCTGGAGAATCTCTACAAGACGGAGGAGGTCTTCAAGCTCCTCTTCCGGAAAGAAGTTATAAACATAGATTTCTTTAAACGGAGAGCCTATCCTGTCTATCCTACCAGCCCTCTGAATCATTCGTGTGGGGTTCCAGTGCAAATCGTAATTGATAAGATACCGAGCCTTCTGGAGGTTCATTCCTTCGGAAAGGACATCGGTGCTCATGAGAATATTTATCTTGCCGTTCATGAAATTATCCACAATCTCTGTACGACTCTTGCCTGAGGCTATCCTACCTGATATCTTTTCTATTCTTATTTTTAAAAAAGAAAGGTCTTTAGAAACTTTCTCGAATATATAATCGAGGGGTGTCCGCATAATAAGTGAATATAACAACCTGTCCCTGCCCGCTCAATTCCAGTAGCCTCTTTTTCAATTCCTTCAGCTTTGAATCAGCCTCTGCATCTATCTCTCCTACCTTTTCCCCCATCTCATTAAATAGATGTATATCTTTATCTATATCTCCTATAAGCTCCTCTTTCCTATAATCCTCAATACTTATATCTTCGAGCTCCTCAAGAAATATCTCTTCAGTTTCCTCATCTATATTGGAGACATACTTATAGAAGGTCTGTTTTGTAAGTAGCTTGCCATCTTTAAGATATACCTTTAACCTTTCGAGGAAGCCTATATGATTTGCTATGCTCTTTCTG
>MHDI01000064.1 GCA_001804915.1 Nitrospinae bacterium RIFCSPHIGHO2_02_FULL_39_82
CGTGAAAGCTGAAATCCATCTTCTTTTCTGACTATCCATAATTCACTAAGATTAGAAGTGAAAGTTGTTAAATCTTTCTCAATTTCAATGAATGACATTGTAATTCAACAAGTTTTCCCATATAAATTCTTGCATCTTTGTGACGTTCTTTTTCATTATTCTTTGACATCCAAAGCTCTATAAGATCATTTTTGTAGTTGTTATTTACTGATGCCTTAGGTCTTGATCCCTCCATCAAATAGCGGTGGACTGGGGATGTTATCTTGTTTAGGTACCCTCGCTCTAAAGCCAATAAAATCATTGACCGATGGAAAGCCTTATCCCTTTCCTTAGAATTCATTACTTGAAATTTGTTCCAGACATTGTCTGGAACAAGAATTTCTTTCAACGCTGAACATTGACCACGAAGTTTTTCAAACTTATCCCACTCATTTGCATTCATGCACTTACAAGTCATTAACTCCCCCCTAAATGCCCTCCTTAACATTGCCTGCGGTAAGGTATTTAATGCTAATTGCTGATTTAAGATTGTAGATTGCAGATTTTTAACTTGTGCCATTTTTAAATTGATGAAAGGCAATAGTTAAAGAGGCTTATTTAAACAGGAAGTGCTGCCTTTTTGCCTGTGGATTCATCTATCAGAACCAAGCCACCATTTTTGGTAATTTCAAGCTGTTCGTTGGCATTAAGCAGCTCAATGCCATATATCTTGCCATCAGGAGTAATGTCAACATTCAACTCGTCACTTATATGAATAGTTTCAATCTCCGCAGTTTTCTCCCGAAGTCTTATATAGGCGATGTTATATTTAGAGTCATAACTTATTTTCATGGTTTTGCCTCCTAAAAGTATTTTACTACAACTGTTATTACAATAAAATCATTGTTTTCTTTGACTGTGTATGCCTCTACCTGTTTTGTCTGATATTTCTTCCCTCTCCATATACCATCAAAATAGAAATTTCGTCTGAAACCAATCCTTCCAAATTTTGCAGGGAACTGTTCTCCTTCTTCTACAGTTTTTATTATTTCCTTCTCGGATGTGCCTCGTTCTTTCATTCGTTCTCTGGCATGTGGATGAATCTTAATATCCATTACAACTCCCCCCTAAACGCTTTCCTTAAAATCGCCTGAGGTAAGGAATTTAATGCGGATTGCTGTTTGAAAGTTTTAGATTGTAGTTTTTCAACCTGTGCCATTTTTTCTTTGAGATCAACTGCTATACGCTGTTGAATCTCTATTAAGGGCAGAGGAATAATATAGTCTGATAAAAAACTGTCTGGCACTCTTTGCTGACCAACTGCACCTGTAAAATATGCAGTTGTTTCCTGCACCTCCCCCAGTCTCACACACCGCCAGCCATCTTTTAAAGGTTCAAGAGTTAAAGGGTTCATTAGTTGAGCCTATTTTTTCTACAAATCCCAAGGAAATCAATTTTTTGAAATCTCTGCGAGCGGTTTTTTCACTTGTATTAAACTTCTGATAATATTCATTGATGGTAAAAGTCTTCCTTTCATTTACCATCAACCTCAATGCCTCAATCTGTCTTTTATTTAGTCCCAACTCTCTTAAGTCTACCTGCCTTTCTTTGGGTATGCTGGGAACTAAATCTAAAATCTTATCCCCTGGCCCATAAAACTTTACCACAAAGAAATTCCCTTCTTCTGAAAAATCGGGTTTTGGCAAGCCATGTTCTTTCATGAGTCTTTTCATCTTACCAACGCCAGTGCCGAACTTCTCCATATCCTTTGTTTCATGAAAGATATCGCAGATTATTTTATTCCTCGCTGCATGATGTCCCTCTAAGTTTTTGATATTCAGACCCGGCAGAAGACTGCCCGGATTGCTTATTTCTATCCTGTCATCAAAGATGAAAAACATGATTGGCGCTAACAAATATTCTATATTTGCTCATACTGCAAACAACCTCTTTTTAGCCTCGTTAATAATATCTTTAGGTTCACCGAGGCTTTTTAATGCGTTGAGACCTCCTGCTTTAACAACATCAGGGGCATTGAATATGTAGGGATTTTCCAATTCCTCAGTCCCGCCACGATTATGAAGTACAGGGTCTATCAGTTTTGCCCTGGTATCTGCCTCGCTGAGGTGCACTATTTAACTCCTACTGAAGGGTTTTCCATGTGTGGACCTCCCTCACCTTCTCTATTGCCTCTGTTGGGCATTCTTCAGCACATATCATACATCCTTTACAATTCTCATAATCGGTATATGGAAAGCCTTCAGAATTTATTGTGATACAACCGTCAGGACATCTCGCAACACATATCATACATTTATTGCATAACTCATAATTAAAAATCGGTTTAAATGTCCGCCAGTTGCCTGTCTTTCGCAAGGGTGTATTTCCTTTTGTATTTATAGAAGGGGTGGAGATTGAGGCTGCTTCAAACGGCATGGAGATAATGGTGCTTCCTTTATGTGTGATTTTAGAGGTTTTTACCTCTACAGGGTTAATGGTATTAAAGCAATAGAGTGATGCCTCTATATTTTTTTTAATAAGCTCACTGTCTGTTATTATTTCTGAAAGCTCTTTTTCAATAGCCCTTTTTAATGAATCCTCTCTAAGACCGGCAATTTTTGAGGCAGTGCCACCTGCAAGCGTGCTGAGAATAGGCTTTCCAAGAGTATCAATGCCAATCTTTGTTATATCTAATGTAATTATCTGTGCCTTAATTTTATACCTGTTTTTGGCTTCGGCTGGACTATGGGTTGTATTTAAAAAAATGACTCCATCCTCTTTCAGTCCTGTTAATGGCATTGCCATTGGGTCGTGCAGAAGGGTTTCATCCATTACTATTAAAATATCAGGCTCTGCTATTACGCCTCGTTCCAAGATAGGTTCTTTTGATATGCGTGTAAATGCAGCTATCGGGGCGCCTCTCCTCTCAGCACCGTATAATGGGAAATCCTGGGCATAGTATCCTTCAAGAAAGGCAGCAGTTCCAAGCAGTCTGCTTGCAATCTTTGCCCCCTGCCCTCCCCTTCCATGAAACCTTACTCTGAACATTTAATTGTTCCCATCTGTATAAACTCCTTCATAGTTTTAATCAAGACATAATTTTATTTCAAAGCGGATTCATACGCAAGCAATATGTCAAAAAACTTGATGGGTTAGTAAAGATAAGTTACTATTACTTTATGCGGCGTGGAATAAAAAAGATATTACCCATCCTATTCCTCATCTTATTTATTAGTAATTTATCAGCAGAAGATAAGAGGGTGCCGATAATAAAGGAATTTAAAAATTCTTTACAGACTAATCTCATCGGCACAAGTGAAAATTCCCCTCCCTATGTTAAAATCATCAGGTCAAAGGCAGGCGTAGAATACATGCTAAATGATTTTAAAGGGATGCGAAATTATGCTGCCGCCGATAAAATCCGCATACTTGAAAAAGAACTTTCCAGAATTAACTTTAATGAATTAATGCTTATTGCAATAATGACACAGCCTATGGATAATTACACTCTGGATTTAAAAGGGGTATTCATAAATGAAAAGGAAAAAAAGTTAGAGGTCATAGTGGACTACAGGCACATAGAGAGAAGTTATGACCTTTCACCAAAAAAATCTATCTATTATCACATGATAGTTACAAAAAAAAATGACCTCCCTGTCTTTCTCAAGATAAAAAATTTGCAGTATAAAAAGGCATTAGCATCAAATCCATCTGTGTTTGTAACGGGCAGGCTCCTCTACTGGAAATATGAAGACCTCCAGTTGGTTCCGTTAAAGATAGTAAGAAAAAAGAGCAAGATATACTATATTAAAGGAAGGCAGACGCTTAAGCTTGAAAAATATGTGGGTAAGGTAGTTACCCTTAAAGGAAAAATCTCAAGAGAGAATGACAGCCCTTATGAAGCCGATTTAGAGGTGGAAAAAATTGTAGAGGTAAAGGAATGATTATAATTTTATCTGGCTAACGGTTTTTCTTGCCTCCTCTGCTGATTTGCGGAGGGCAGCCATTTCATTATCCGTCAATTTTATCTGAATAATCTTCTCTACACCACTACCGCCTAATTTAACAGGAACCCCTGTGAATATACCGCTTATCCCGTATTCACCTTCAAGAAATGCTGCACATGGCAAAACCCTTTTCTTGTTCTTTAATACTGATTCAAGCATCTGAACAATCGCAGCACCCGGGGCATAATAGGCACTTCCTGTCTTAAGATAATTTACTATCTCTCCCCCACCCTTTCGCGTTCTATCAATTATCCTTTCAATCTGCTCTCTTGAGAGTAGTTCAGTAATAGAGATTCCGGATACAGTTGAATATCTCGGCAGAGGCACCATGTCATCGCCATGCAGACCCAAGACCATTGCCTGGACATCGTCCATAGAGACATTAAGTTCCATAGCAACAAATGCCCTCATACGGGCAGAATCAAGGACGCCTGATAAACCTATTATTCTGTTTCTTGATAACTTTCCAATCTTCATAGCCACATAACACATAGCATCCAGTGGATTGGAGACTACAATAACAAAGGCATCGGGTGAATATTTTATAACCTGCTCTATTACAGCTTTTACAATCTTAACATTTACATCAAGAAGGTCTTCACGGCTCATCCCTGGTTTTCTCGGAATGCCCGCCGTAACAACCACTGCATCTGAATTGGCGGTATCCTTATAATCATTTGTCCCTATGATAGAAGAATCAAAAAGTTCCAACGGGGCAGACTCCTGTAGGTCAAGCCCTTTTCCCTGTGGAACACCTTCAATTATATCAATAAGGACAATGTCGCCTAATTCTTTATACGCTATCAATTGGGCTGCTGTAGCACCTACATGCCCCGCCCCAACTATTGTAATCTTTTTTCTCATCCCACCCCCTTTTACAGCAATGAGCAACGAGTAAAAACTCTTCACTCATTGTTCATTGCTCATTGTTTTTTTACCCTCTTGCCTTTACAAAGCCCAGTGAACCCCCTGCCTTAATAATCTCAATATCCCTTCCAACCAGTGGATGTTTAACATCTATATCCACCCCTTTTGTCTTATTCTTTAATTTGAGATTTTTTCCGTTAAGTCCTGATACATCCAGCTCTAATTCATCATCCCGTTCTAATTGATCATAATCCGATTCATTGGCAAAGGTTAGAGGCAGAATGCCGAAGTTTATAAGGTTTGCCAGATGTATTCTTGCAAAAGATTTAGTGACAACAACTTTCACACCAAGATACATGGGTGCAAGGGCTGCATGCTCACGGCTTGAACCCTGACCATAATTTGCACCTCCAATGATAAATCCTCCTCCCATCTCCTTTGCCCTCTTTGGAAATGCTGAGTCTATCGGTGCAAAAACATGTTCTGCCATTGCAGGGATATTTGACCTTAAAGGCAGTATCTTGGCACCGGCAGGCATTATATGGTCGGTTGTAATATTATCACCGACCTTAATAAGAACTTTACCCTGAATCATGGATGGAAGTGGTTTAAATTCTGGAAGTGGTTTAATATTCGGTCCCCTGATAATCTCCACTAATGCAGCCTTTTTAAGTGGAAGCGGCGGGATAACCATATTATCATCCACGATAAATGTCTTTGGCATTGCTATCTTCGGAGGCTTTTTCCCAAGTTTTCTGGGGTCGGTTATAACACCTTTCAATGCCGCTGCTGCCGCAACTTCAGGGCTTGTGAGATAAACTAAAGCATCCTTTGTGCCACTCCTTCCCTCAAAATTTCTATTGAATGTCCTGATAGAAACAGCCTTTGTAGATGGGGCATTTCCCATTCCAATGCATGGCCCACATGCGCTCTCAAGTATCCTCGCACCTGCAGAAATCATGCTTGTAAGTCCGCCATTTCTTGTTATCATTTCAAGAACCTGCTTTGAACCCGGTGCAATTACAAGGCTTACATCAGGTGGAATGGTTTTACCCTTCAATATTGATGCAACAGTCATCATGTCCCTGTATGACGAATTAGTGCAACTCCCTATTGCCACCTGCTGAACCGGAGTCCCTTCCAGCTCTTTTACAGAAACTACATTATCAGGATTGTGCGGTTTTGCAATCATTGGTTCAAGCTTATTCAAATCAAGTTCAACAACCTCATCATAGGTGGCTTTTGCATCTGCCTCCAGTTTTATCCATGCCTTCTCTCTCTTCTGTGCCTTTAAAAATGCCCTTGTAATTTCATCGCTGGGGAAGATTGATGTTGTAGCACCAAGCTCTGCACCCATATTTGTTATTGTTGCCCTTTCAGGGGCAGAAAGGCTCTTTATTCCTTCTCCGCCATACTCAATAACCTTTCCAACTCCACCCTTAACTGTAAGCCTTCTTAAAAGCTCCAGTATGATATCCTTTGCAGATACCCACGGCTGGAGTTTACCTGTAAGTTTTACAAGAACCACTTTTGGCATGGAAAGATAAAATGGGTCTCCACCCATTGCCAGTGCAACATCAAGTCCGCCTGCTCCTATTGCAATCATTCCAAGTCCGCCGCATGTTGGTGTATGGCTGTCTGAACCGATAAGGGTCTGACCGGGGATGCCAAACCTTTCAAGATGAACCTGATGACAGATACCATTACCCGGACGGGAAAAATAGAGACCATATTTAGCAGCGATACTCTGAAGAAATCTGTGGTCATCCATATTCATGAAATCTGTCTGGAGTGTATTGTGGTCCACATAACTTACAGAGAGCTTTGTCTTTACCCTCGGAACACCAAGGGCTTCAAACTGCAGATATGCCATAGTCCCTGTTGCATCCTGTGTCAATGTCTGGTCCATTTTTATTGCAATCTTTTCTCCCGCAGCCATATTACTTGAAACAAGATGTTTCTTTATAACTTTCTGAGTAATATTCATTGCCATATTTCATCCCTCCTATATTTAAAACCGAATTATTTGATACTGAAAAATAGCTTTTCAGTATGAACTGGTGAAAAATGACTTTTTTGAACGACTTTTTCCGGTGGATTATAAAAATTTTTCCTTACACCGCAATTTTCTTTTGTTCCATAGTAAAAAATAGATTATAAAGATAATTCAAAAAAAGTGAAATGTCAAATTTTTAACACCATGATATACAATCTTTCAATATCTCTTTTTAAAGTAATCATTCAAGATAATAGTATGGTCAAATGCCAACTCATCAGGCAGATTATTCTTATTGAATAAACCTATCCTTTCCGCATCATCAGCGGCTTCAGGTATTCCTTTAGCTTTTGCTATGAATACCATTGATATATCGTGCTGTCTTGAATCACGAGCAGGGTCTGAATAGGAGTGAAATTGTCTGATTAGTTCTACCTTTAATGATGTCTCTTCAAATGCCTCCCTTACAGCGGCATCTTCAAGAGTTTCTCCATAATCCACAAATCCGCCGGGTATTGCCCACATCCTCGGCTCCTTTTTTCTGAATATGAGCACTATACCCTTTCCCCCATCAGGGGTTTCACATTCAATTATAATATCCACTGTAGGGAAGGGATTTTTATATTCTTTTATTCCATAACCACATTCAGGACAGATTAAGTTTTTTCCCATGATTTAAACTCAAAATTTTTAGACATAGACTTTTTGTTTCCTCTCCTTACGAAGGGGAGGAAATTGGCAGCCTTATTATAAACTTTACCCCCTCCCCCACTTTATTTTCCAATTCAATCTTCCCTCCATGTTTTTCTATTATATCCTTTGCAATGGATAGTCCAAGTCCTGTCCCTTTTCCTTCTGCCTTCGTTGTGAAGAATGGCTTGAACATATTGGCTACCTTATCCTCTAAAATCCCTAATCCTGTATCTGCAAAAACTATTTCTATCTTATTGTCTGTCTTTTTTGTAGTTATCCCTATTTTCCCCTTCCATCCCTCAGCCTTCAATTCTCCACTCTTTATTCTTTTCTGCTTTTCATTCATTGAATCCCTTGCATTATTAATCAGGTTTAAAAACACCTGTGCAAGCTGGTCAGCATCACCCTTTACAAGAGGTAAATCCTTCTCAAAATCCCTTACAAATATAATATTTTCAAGCTTCATCTCATATTCTACTAATCTTATGGTG
>MHDI01000065.1:0-22582 GCA_001804915.1 Nitrospinae bacterium RIFCSPHIGHO2_02_FULL_39_82
TTTACCTCCTCCTCAATTTTAAAAAATAACATACTTCTTCTCCAAACAATTTCCCTCCTTTAACCCCTCTACCACCTCCTTTCTTTTTTAAAAAGACATTTAATGAAATGATAGGTCAAAAAATTACTTCTTTTTTATCACATCTCCTTTTACTTTGTCAAGGATTTTTTTTGATTTTTTGTTTGAGGCTAATATATCATTGCCAAAAATCAATTCTTCACATGTAGAAATTTTAACACAATCATCCTTGCAAAACAAACCCATCACTGATAATATTGTAAAAGTTTATGAAACATACATGAGCAGTTGCTCACAAAGGGGTATGAAAATTAATCTACAAATATGAAACGTGTTGTGTTAAGTCTTTTTTTGAAATTATGAATGATAATTTCGCGGTAATTGGCGGGAGTGGGGCATATGAACTCTTAAAAAATGAGGGTTTTGGTGTTGACCTTGAATGCCGCAAGATAATTACACCCTTTGGAGAGAGTGCATCTATTCATAGGTTCAAAAGCGAGGCTAAAGCCTCGCACTACAGCTTTTTATTTATATCCAGACACGGGGAAACGGGATATGAAATCTCCGCCCCCTTTGTCAACTACAGGGCAAATATATGGGCATTGAAGGAGTGCGGTGTAGAAAGAATAATATCATGGTCAGGTCCCGGTATCATAAATAAGAAATATTCTGTTGGAGATTTTGTTATCCCGCACGATATAATTGACGAGACAAGGGGAAGAGAATATACATTTTTTGGCGGCACGGGAATAGGGTTTATCCGCCAATCGCACCCATTTTGTTCTGAAATACGAGATGCCGTATCCGCTGCATTAGAAGCGACAAGAGAGAGTTATCACAATGAAGGTGTTTATGTCTGCACACAGGGACCAAGGCTTGAGACAGCGGCTGAGATAAGGAAGTTCAGAATATTGGGTGGAGATATGGTCGGCATGACCCTTGCCCCGGAGGTATTCCTTTCAAGGGAGCTGGAGATGTGCTATGCCTCTGTCTGCTATCTTACAAATTATGCGGAGGGTGTAGAAGACAGAGATTATACAGAAGGTGAACTCTTTGAAGGGATGCAGAATAATCATGAGAGGGACAGGGTTGATAAAAGCATATTAAAGTTTCCGGAGATTATTAAAAGGACTTTTAAGAGATTGGCACAGGTGAACAAAGGATGTATCTGTAAAAACGCAATGGGAAGGTATAAGAGGAGAGGGGATATTGGTGAAGACTGGCATACATGGATAAGGAGCTAAAATGGACATTGTAAGTATTGCTGAAGATATTTTAAATAAGGCTATTAAAAAAAATTCTGACAGTGCAGAGGCATATATTATTGAAGAATCCTCTACTATTATTGAGGTTAAAGAGCAAAAGGTGGATTCCTTTCAATCGGCTGCGAGTAGAGGGTTTGCGTTACGAATCTTATTGGGAAACAAATTGGGATTTTCATATACATCTGATAACTCCCCTCCTGCAATAGACAGGCTTATAAAAGAGGCATTTGAGAATGCGGAGAATAACGAGTCAGATGTATATATTTCATTTGCAAAACCTTCTCAGAGGGCATCTGTCAAAAGTCTATATGATGACAAACTTAAAGGAGTAGGGGAGAAAGAAAAAATAGAGATGGGAATAAGGCTGGAAAGGGCTGCACTCAAATATGATAAAAGGATAAAGAAGATAAGGCATGCCTCTTATGAAGATTCGGAAAATAAAAAGGTTTTCTTAAATTCCAATGGAATAAAATCTTTCTATAGTGATACTGTCTGCTCTACGAGTATAATGCTTGTAGCAGAGGAGAATGGAAATTCAGAGATAGGATGGGAGTTTGACTATAACAGGTTTTACAAAAACTTAAAGGTAGAAGATGTAGGTATTGAGGCAGCAGAGAAGGCAATTAAGATGCTCGGTGCAAAGAGGATAAATACCTGCCGTATCCCTGTTATACTTGACCCAAAGGTATCCTGCGATTTTCTCGGCATACTCTCATCATCACTCTCTGCGGATTCAGTTCAGAAGGGTAAGTCCATGCTTGCAGATAAACTAAATTCCATAATTGCCTCGCCGATAATAAATCTCATAGATGATGGGACACTTGACGGCGGTATTGGTTCAGCCCCTGTGGATGGGGAGGGGACTCCTACAAGAAGGACAGTGCTGGTGGAAAAGGGGTATCTGAGGGGATTTCTCCATAATATTTATACAGCAAATAAATGGAAGACCTCATCTACAGGCAACAGCGTGAGGGGTGGATTTAAGGGGCTTCCGGGTGTGGGAGTTACAAACCTCTTTGTGGAAAAGGGGAATATCACAAGGGAAGGACTGATAAATGGAATAGACAAGGGGCTATATATAACAGAGGCTATGGGTGTTCATACTGCAAATCCAATATCAGGTGATTTTTCCATTGGTATTGCAGGTCATTATATTGAGAATGGCAAAATCTCATTTCCAGTGAGGGGTGTGGTTGTATCAGGGAATATTTTGGAACTTTTGAAAGATATAGAGGCTGTTGCAGATGACTTGAGATTCTTTGGAAGAATCGGCTCACCTTCAATAAAGATTTCTGAGGTAGTGATTAGCGGGAATTAAAAATCCTGAACTCTTTCACTGGAAGGTGAAAAAGCCAACAAATGGAATCGCCTCTTTTATCTTTTGCTCGATGTAGTTACTTTCAATTCCTTCAACCTCCATCTTTTCATAATGTCCATTCCAACAACCAACGGATATCACTTTGTTTCCATACAGGTCAATAACATTGTTTGCTGATATCGGACCTCCACATCTTTTGCAAGGATTACAAAGTTTCATTTCTTTCTCTTAAAAATTGAAAACACCTTATTTTTAACAAAATCGTATCCTTCCTTTCCCATAAAAAATACAGCTATACCTGTCAGACCCCAGCTAACAATATATGCAGCAAATGCAATGCTTCCCAATAGTTTTATGTTATAAGGGAGAAAGAATATAAGCGGGATGCAGAAATAGAGGGTAAAACTTACCCCCAAAAAAACCATCCCTATAATAAATTTTTTATTTTCACCTTTTAAAACCACTCCATTGTTTCCTGTTTCTATCATGCCTTGAAATCCTTTTCTATCATACTTCTTATAATTTCATCCTGCTCGGACTCTTCAGGTTCTTCATGTTTTTTCAGCTTTTTAATTAGTGAAGAATGTATATTAACCCTGTTATTTAAAAGTCTGATTGCCCTGTTAAGTTTTGAGATAATAAAGAGTATGATGAGAACCGATAAAACCACTGCCCCAAAAACCATTTCCATCTCCATTTAATCCTCCCCCAGTTCTTTGAGATACTCTTCCTCAGTTATCAATTTCTTTTTAATCAGCAGCCTTATCAGTGCCGACAATTTTTTATCGCCTATATCTAATTTTCCTTCCTTTACTGCTGTTTTGGGGACTGCACCAGATTCTTTGGGGGTTCGGAAAACATCTAACTGTTTTTTCAATGCCTCATTGAGTGATTCACAAGTAATATATCCAAGCTCAATCAGTATATCCCCGAGTTTTAAAGCAGGATTTTGCTTCTGTTTTACCAATGCCTCACCCAATTGGTAATTGGTAATATATCCATAATCAACAAGCACTCTGCCAAGCGGTTTCTCAAACATAAAAAATTAAATGCAGCCAAATCAAATTTGATATGGCACATTCACCCCCTGGCTTTATTATATAGCAGAAATTCTTTATATTGTAAACCCCGTTAGAAAGTCTCCGCCTCATTTATTAACTGCCAACTTTTTAAGCTGATATATCTTAACAGCCCTGTTATGTTCCTCTATGGTTGATGAGAAATGATGCCATCCATTCTGCTTTGATACAAAATATAAATAATTAGATTTTAAAGGATAAACAGCAGCATGGATTGAGGACTTCCCGGGATTAGCAATGGGAGCGGGAGGTAACCCTGCATATTTATAGGTATTATATGGTGAATCTATCAGCAGGTCCTCTTTTTTTATATCCCCATCATATAGATAAGATTTTTCCTTAAACCCTTTGAGCAATAAAGCATATATAACTGTCGGGTCACACTGAAGCTTCATCCCCTTTTTAAATCTATTGTAAAAGACTGCCGATATAAGAGGTTTTTCGCTCTCCTTCCCTGTCTCCTTCTCAATCAGGGATGCAAGTGTAATGAGCTGATGCAGGGTTATACCCCCGCCTTTTAATTCTGCAATTTTCTCACTTGAAACCGCTTTTCTAAAATTATCAACCATCTTTTTAATAATAAGCTTTTCATCCATCCCCCTGTTTATATAATATGTATCAGGAAATATATAACCCTCCAAATTATCAGACTCTATCCCTAAAGATTTTACAAACTCTTTGTTGAAGGATAACAAAATAATTTTTTCTCTATCTGCCAGTTCTTTTTTATCAAGCAGAGAGGCAATTTCAAAAATATTATACCCTTCAGGAATTGTTACAGGATATTGATATACCCTTCCACTCAAAATTTTATCCAGCACCTGCAGAGGAGTCATATCAGTACTTAGCTCATACTCTCCTGCCCTGAGCCCCCCCTCAACTGATTTATATCTGACAAGCAGATTAAATATTGTGCTGTTGCTGATAATCCCCTCATTTTTTAATATTGAGGAAACTGTCTTTAAATTAGAGCCTTTTGGAACATATATTACTCTCGGAGCACCAGCAGACGATGCAGGAGTTGTTACTTCCCTATGAATATATACAGCAGTTATAAAAATAAGGATGCAAAATAAAAGGAGCCATAAAACTGACATCAGGCTTAAAAAACCATAACTTCTGTTTCTGTCAAGATATCCCTGCAATATCAATTGAGCTGCAAGTCTGTCTGCCGTCTCTCTCCTTTTATTTCTCCTCACATTAGCCTCTATCATCCTTTTTTCCACCTCTACAGTTGTAAGTCTCTCATCCTGAAATGAGATGGGGATATTAATCATGGATTTCATGATATTTACAAAATCAATCACCTTTTGTGCCTGAATACCAATCGTTCCATTCATCATTTTTGGAAGACCTGCTACCACTGTTTTTATATCGTTTGCTTCTATTATTTTCTTGATATTTTCTATATCTTTTTCTATCCCTTTTCTTTCAATAGACGGCAAACCCTGGGCAGTAATACCCAATTCATCGCTTATGGCTACACCAATCCTTACATCCCCAATATCAAGCCCGATTATTCTTTCCATTCTTCAATTTTCATTTTTAAAAGCGGTGGTTGAATCTTATCAATCCCTATTTTTCTTTCTTTTATGTTCATACATCAAGGCATCTGCTTTGCTGATAAGTTCATCTAATGTATCCGGAGGTGTGGCGTTATATCTTGCAATACCACTACTTAATGAAATGGTGTATTTGCGGTCCTTCAGATTATTGTGAATTTCTATATTTTCTTTCAGGCGATTTTTTAATACATCTTCACTACCTTTTAATGTATTTATTACAAGCACTGCAAATTCATCACCTCCAAAACGGGCAATGATATCAGAATCCCTAAAAGTCTCCTTCAGAATCCGGGCTGCCTCCTTTATTGCATTATCCCCTTCCTGGTGACCAAAGGTATCGTTTATCTGTTTTAAACCATCAAAATCAATAAAAAAGAGTAAAATATCCCCTTTTGACCTGACAGCAATCTTTAGCTGTTGTCGGGCAAAGGATATAAATCCTTTTCTGGTATATAGACCTGTAAGCTCATCAGTCAGTGAAGATTCTTTAATCTCTCTTACCACTTTATGACGGAGGAGGGAATATTTAATGGAGTGGCTTAACAGCTGGCTATCTATTTGCCCCTTTACCAGATAATCCTGGGCACCACTATGAATTGCCTCAATTGCAGTCCCCTCATCATTAATACCTGTCAAAATTATAATCGGCACATAAGGATTTACTCCCTGCACCCTGATGAGGGTATCAAGACCATGACTGTCAGGGAGGCGGAGGTCAAGAATTATTATATCAATATCCTTTCTTTCAGCACACTTCAACCCTGCTGAAAGACGGTCTGCGAAGATAAGGTTTGCCGGGTTATACTTTAACTCTGAAAATAATTTTCTGAGTATATCCGCATCTCCCGGGTTGTCCTCAACTATTAACACTCTGGTTAAATTTGTCTTTTCCAATTAATACCCCTTATCCGAATATATTTGTTTGTATAATACCACAATCTTTCCGAGTTCATTTCTTATTCAATTCCTCCACCACTTTTTTCATATCCTCATAAATCTGTTTTCTGTGTTCTAAGGTATAATACCTCAATAAATAGGCGGGGTGATAGGTGGGCATTAGTTTTATTACCAATTTATATTCATGCCATATCCCCCTTATCCTTGAAATAGTAACCTTTTTATTATTAAGTAAAGTAGCCGTAGCAGGACGTCCCAATGCTACTATTACAGCGGGTTTTATTATTTCAATCTGCTTCTCCAAGAATGGCTTGCATGCCCTTACTTCATCAATCTCCGGCTCACGATTTTCAGGGGGTCTGCATTTTACCACATTACATATATAAACATCTTTTCTATCCAGCTTCATCCCTTTCTCTATTATTTCAGTTAACTTTCGCCCTGCCCTGCCCACAAATGGTAAACCCTGTATATCTTCCTCTTCCCCGGGTCCCTCTCCGACAAATATCAATTTTGCATGTGGATTTCCTGAGCCAAATACAATATTTTTTCTTGCAGACCAGAGTTTACACATTCTGCAATCGCTCATCTCCTTCTGAATATCCTCAAGGGACTTCGCCTCTGTCAATTTTGAATCCTGAATTCTTAATTCTGGTTTCTGAATCTTGGGGTATGAATGTGAAGTCTGATTTACGGAATTTTTAATTTCTACTCCGCATTCCGCATTCTGCATTCTGAAATTTGCCACCGGTATTTCCTCCATACCTATTGACTTCAAATAATTTAAATATCTCCTCAATTCTTCTATTATATCTGACAACTCATTATCCATTTTATAAATTAGGTGTTCGCTTCGCTCACACTAACTTTGATTACAGAGATTAAGTTTAGATTACAAAGATTTTAATCTTCGGAATCTTTTTATAATCGCTGTAATCAAGTAAGGGTTGAAATTACTATACATAAATTTAGTTAGTTGATACTGAAAAATGACTTTTTTGAACGACTTTTTAAATTAACTGAAAGACTATCTGCAATCAGATAGTGATATTTTGGAAGTATTGATAATCAAAAAAACAGAAGCAACCCCTATGCGGTAGTGGATATTGTATCTGCCATACCCTCTTTTAATACAGCATGTGCCGCAGCAAGTCTTGCTATGGGAACCCTAAAAGGAGAACAGCTAACATAATTCAATCCTATTTTATGACAGAAGGCTACAGAGCTTGGCTCTCCACCATGCTCTCCGCATATACCAACCTTGAGATTTGTTCTTACAGCCCTCCCCTTCTCTACACCCATTTTTATAAGCTCACCAACACCATCCTGGTCTATAACCACAAAAGGGTCTTTTGGAAAAATCTTCTTTTCAAGGTAGAAAGGAAGGAAATTCCCTGCATCATCCCTGCTTAAACCAAATGTCGTCTGAGTAAGGTCGTTTGTCCCAAAAGAGAAAAACTCTGCCTCTGCTGCAATCTTATCTGCCGTTATAGCCGCCCTCGGCAATTCAATCATGGTCCCAAACATATATTTCACCCTGACACCCATCCTCTCCATTACATCATTTGCAACCTTTGTCAACCTTTCCTTTGTATATCTAAGTTCATTTACATCCACTATTAAAGGTATCATTACCTCGGGTTCAATACTTTTCCCTTTTTTTGCAAACTCACAGGCTGCTTCAAATATTGACTGAACCTGCATTTCATATATCTCAGGATAGGTAATCCCCAGTCTGCACCCCCTGTGCCCAAGCATTGGATTAAATTCTTTAAGACTATTTGCCTTTTCCTTCAATCTGTTAACCGGAACATTCATCTCTTTTGCGAGGGCTTCAATATCTTCATCGGTGTGGGGGAGAAACTCATGGAGTGGAGGGTCAAGGAGCCTTATAGTAACTGGATACCCTTCCATTACCTTAAATATCTCTTTAAAATCACCCCTCTGCATGGGTAGAATCTTTGATAGAGCCCTCCTCCTTTCTTCTTCTGTATCAGAGAGTATCATCTCTCTAACAGCATCAATCCTTTTAGCCTCAAAGAACATATGCTCTGTTCGGCACAATCCAATCCC
This sequence comes from Nitrospinae bacterium RIFCSPHIGHO2_02_FULL_39_82, assembly GCA_001804915.1. GTDB lineage: Bacteria > Nitrospinota > Nitrospinia > UBA9942 > UBA9942 > PLOWO2-12-39-15. The sequence goes on from MHDI01000065.1 coordinate 8,216, forward strand.
CTCTGCACCGAAATCCCTTGCGACCTGTGCATCATGGGGTGTATCGGCATTTGTCCTCACCTTTAATCTCCTTACCTCATCAGCCCACTGCATCAGTTCGGCGAAATTTCCAGATAATTCAGGCTGAATAAGTTTTACTTTATCTTTCATTACCATCCCAGTGCTTCCATCAAGTGTTATCCAATCTCCCTCTTTTATAATTGTGTTATTTACCCTGAACTGCCTCTTCACCTCTTCAATTATTATTTCCTTACAACCCGCAATACAGCATTTACCCATCCCTCTTGCCACTACCGCTGCATGTGATGTCATCCCGCCTGTAACGGTTAGAATACCCTGCGACATATTCATACCTGCAATGTCTTCTGGAGATGTCTCCTGTCTGACGAGTATTACCTTTTCGCCCTTTGAAGCCATTTCCTGCGCAGCTTCGGTAGTAAATACTACCTTTCCAATACCTGCCCCTGGTGAGGCAGGTAGCCCCTTTGCTATTACCTCTGCCTTTGCCTTAGGGTCAACAGTTGGGTGTAATAACTGGTCTAACTGTTCCGGCTCCACTCTCAGAAGGGCGGTCTTTTTATCAATCAGTCCTTCTTTAACCATCTCTACTGCAATCCTTACTGCAGCCGCAGCAGTCCTCTTCCCTGTCCTTGTTTGAAGCATATACAGTTTTTTATCCTGAATTGTAAACTCAATATCCTGCATATCCCTATAATGGGTTTCAAGTTTTTGATATATATCCACAAGTGATTTATAAACTTCCGGCATATTATTTTTCAATTCCTCAATAGGAAATGGATTTCTTATCCCGGCAACTACATCTTCGCCCTGGGCATTCAGCAGGAACTCACCAAAAAACCTCTTTTCTCCACTGGCAGGGTCTCTTGTAAATGCAACACCGGTCCCGGATGTATCTCCCATATTCCCAAAGACCATCGCCTGGACATTTACAGCAGTTCCCCAATTATCCGGGATACCATAAAGTTTACGATAGGTAATAGCCCTCTGATTATTCCAGGATTCAAAAACAGCATTTATTGCCATTCTAAGTTGCTCCTTCGGGTCTTCAGGAAAATTTTTTTCTGTCTCTTTTCTGACTACTAATTTATATTTCTCAACAAGTTCCTTAAGTGCATTTACATTAAGGTCCGTATCAAGGCTGGCATTATATTTATTCTTAATTTTATCCATTATCTCTTCAAACTGATTTATTTCAATTTCCTGACCATCCTCGGTTTTCCTTTTTTTCTTCTTAATACCAAACACTACACCGCTGAACATCGTGATAAATCTTCTATAAGCATCGTATACAAATCTTTCATTCCTGGTTTTTTCAATAAGCCCTCTAATAGTATTCTCATTAAGCCCAAGATTCAAAACTGTATCCATCATCCCCGGCATGGATGCCCTCCCCCCCGACCTGACTGATACTAAAAGGGGATGAGAATTACTGCCAAATTTTATACCCATTACATCTTCTAATCTGGTGATATTTTTTTCTACCTCTTCCCATAAATCATCAGGATATTTTTTATTATTTTTAAAATATTCATTGCATGCCTCTGTAGATATGGTAAATCCGGGGGGTACAGGTATATTCAGATTTGTCATCTCAGCAATATTTGCCCCTTTACCACCGAGGAGTGCCTTCATACCAGCCATTCCTTCAGCCCCTCCTGGACCAAAAAAATAGACATACTTCTTCATAAAATTCCTCCTATAAATAATAAATTTATCCTGTTAACAGACAAGTCATAAAACACAAATGTTTTAATAATATCATAATACAAAAATCTCTTTCACACAAATTTCCTAACAGACACACTAACTTTGATTTCTGTGTAATCAGGTATAGGCATGTATTCAAGATTTATCTTACTGTAACTATTTTTGTAAAATCAGCTATTTGCGTAAACATTTCCGCTATTTCACTCAAGAGTCTCAGACGATTTTCTCTTACAGGCTTATCATCTACCATTACCAACACCTTATCAAAAAACCTATCCACCGAACTTCTAATCTCGGCAATCTTTTTCATAGCCTCAAGATACCTCTTTTCAATAAGTAAAATCTCTACATCCTTCCTGATATTATTAAAAGACCCGTATAACTCTTTCTCGGTATCTTCCCTGAAAAGTGAAGGGTCAGGTATCCCATAATTCTCTTCCTTGATTATATTGGCTGTTCTTTTGAATGCAATAACAAGCGGCTCAAAATAAACTAAATTTTTAAATTCTGTTAAGGCTTTCACTTTTCTGGCTGTATCAAGTATATCCTCAAATTTTATTGAGAGTATTGCATCTGCTGTATCATAGGGTATCCCTTCTGATACAAGCTGATTTTTAAATCTTGCCTTAAAGAAATCCATTACATCTCTCTCAATATCTCTCACATCTCTTTCTATTTTTTGACCCATTATCTCCAGTGCCTTGTTAATCAATTCTGGTATTGAAACCTGATATTCCTTTCCCAAAACTATATTGATGATGGCAAGGGTTTGACGCCTCAATGAGTAAGGGTCTTCTGACCCGGTCGGAATGAGTCCAACACCGAAACAACCAATGATTGTATCTATCTTATCAGCTATACTAACGGCTGCACCTGCATGACTCTCCGGTAATTTATCACCTGCAAATCTTGGAAGATAGTGTTCATAAATTGCATTTGCCACCTCAGGTTTTTCCCCTGAAAGCCTTGCATACTCCCTCCCCATTATCCCCTGTAAATCAGGAAATTCATAGACCATCTGAGTAATCAGGTCGGCTTTACACAAATAGGCTGCCCTTTCGGCAATATCTTTTGAAGATGGGTCTATCTTATCAGAAAGATAGGAGGCAAGTTTTATAATACGCCCGACCTTCTCATAGTATGTGCCAAGCTTATCCTGAAAGACCACAGATTTTAATTTCTCGGTATAATCCTGAATATGCCTCCTCCTGTCCTCTCTGTAAAAGAACATTGCATCTGAAAATCGGGCTTTTAGCACCCTCTCATAGCCTGCCTTTACAACAACAGGATTGTTAACCATATTATTGCTGACTGCTATGAACTTTGGCAGCAAACCACCAGAGGAACCTATAATTGGGAAATATCTCTGGTGCTTTTTCATGACAGAGATGAGAATTTCTTTTGGCAGTTCCAGGTATTTACTTTCAAAATCTCCCGCTACCGAAAACGGATATTCTACAAGATTGCTGACAATATCCAACAAGACAGGGTCTTCATAAAGGGTGCCGCCTTCCTTTTTTGCAAGTTCAGAGGCTTGTTTTAATATCATTTCTTTTCGTTCATTATGGTTAAAAATGATGAATCTTTCTTTTGCCTCTTTCTCATAACTTGAAAAGTCCTTTACAGTAAATGCCTTTGGACTCAAGAACCTGTGCCCAAAGGACTTATTACTGCCTTTAATACTGTTACCAAGTTTAAGATTAATTATCCTTCCGTTATATAGTGCAAGAATCCATTGTATGGGTCTTACAAACTTAATCTCTCCATCTCCCCATCTCATATACTTAGGAAAAGGAATAGAGAATATTAAAGAGGTTAAGATGCCGGGGATAAGCATCTGTGTCTCTTTGCCTTTTTCTTCTCTTACCACACATAGATATTCCCCCTTTTCAGTTTTTTCAATTTTTAAATTTTTTACAGAAGTCCCCTGATTTTTTGCAAAACCAACAGCAGCATTGGTCGGTGCCCCATTTTCATCAAAGGAGACTTTCATGGGGGGGCCGATTACCTTACTGGCAACCCCCCTCTGCCTATCAGCCAAATCTTTAACCAACAGAATAAGCCTTCTCGGTGTCACAAAGACATTCAACTGCCCATAAGAAATTCTGTTATCTGCAAAAAGTTTCTTTGCTAACTCTTCAACTTTATTAACTGCAGGGAGCAGATAAAGTGAAGGAATTTCTTCCGTCCCAATTTCTAAAAGGAGTTCCTTAGACATATCTGTAAAAATGCAAAATTAAATAGTTGATACTGAAAAATGACATTTTTCAGTGTGAATTAAATAATTTTTCAACAATTTTGACCTTTGACTTTTGATTTTTGACTTTTCAATAACGGATACCCCATCTCCTCCCTCATCTTGAGAAACCCCTCTGCACATTTACGGGCAAGATTTCTGACACGGGCAATATAGCCTGTCCTTTCTGTTACACTTATTGTCCCTCTCGCATCCAGCATATTGAATGTATGGGAGCATTTGAGACAAAAATCGTATGCAGGTAAAACGAGATTATTTTCAAGAAGCCTTTTACATTCCGATTCATACATCTCAAATAATTTAAAATGCATCCCAACATCAGCCATCTCAAAATTGTATTTTGAAAACTCCACCTCATCCCTGTGATGAACCTCTCTATATTTGATTCCATCACTCCAGAGAAGGTCAAAAACACTGTCCACATTCTGGAGATACATGGCAATCCTCTCAAGCCCATAGGTTAACTCAACCGATATTGGTTTTAAATCTATTCCGCCTGCCTGCTGAAAATAGGTAAACTGGGTTATCTCCATACCATCAAGCCATACCTCCCATCCCAGCCCCCAGGCACCAAGTGTTGGGGATTCCCAGTCATCCTCTACAAAACGGATGTCATGCTCACGGGGATTAATACCGATAGCGGAAAGGCTCTTCAGATATATATTTTGAATATCTTCTGGAGATGGCTTCATTATAACCTGATATTGATAGTAATGCTGAAGTCTGTTAGGATTGTCTCCGTATCTCCCATCTGTAGGCCTTCTTGATGGTTCCACATAGGCAGCATTCCACGGTTCGGGTCCCAATACCCTCAAAAATGTTGCAGGGTGAAATGTCCCTGCCCCAACCTCTGTATCATAGGGCTGCATTATAAGACAACCCTGTTCTGCCCAGAATTTCTCAAGCGTTAGTATGACTTCCTGAAAGGTCATTTTTACTCCATTAAGCTACTGCCCCTGTGCAGCTTGACCCGGCCCCTGCTGTACATCCATAGCAGTGAAATCCTGTAACTATCCTTCTTTTATTCAGCTTATCAGGTTCAAAGCTCCTCAAATGGTCAGGAGCACCATGATTACACCTGATACCAAGCATCTGATTAAAATCACAATCGTAAATGCTTCCATCCCATCCTATGGAAACTATCTCTCTGCACATTACACTCACAGCGGCAGCGGGGTTATAGGAACTCTGAAGCTTTTCTGTATATTGAACAAAATTATTTGAATCTCTAAGAAATTTAAAAAATCTCCCTATAGGCATATTCGTTATTGTGAAGAGGCTGTTAAAACTTATTCCGTATCTCCTCTTTAATTCCCTTTTAAAATCCATCTCTAATGATTTCTGAGAGGGCGGCAGATATGCCCCGCATGGATTATATACGAGATTGAGAGTAAGTCCGGTTCCCTCAACACCATATCCTGTATTATTAAGCATTTTCAATGCTTCAATAGATTTTTTAAAAATACCACTACCCCGCTGAGTATCAGTGGTGCTTTCAAGGTAGTATGGCAGTGAGGCAATTATCTCCACTTTATTATCTTTAAAAAAATCTGGCATATCACTGTAACCATTTTCCGTAAGAACAGTAAGGTTTGTCCGTGTCTTGATTGTTCTGTCCAATCCTTTGCATTCTTTTACAAACCATCTGTAATCAGGGTTCATTTCAGGCGCCCCGCCTGTAATATCAACAACAGGATACCCACCCTTTCTGAGTGCTTTCAGACACATTTTCATTGTCTCTTTTGTCATTATCTCCTTCTTATCCGGACCCGCCTCAACATGGCAGTGACGACATCCCTGATTACAAAGCTTTCCCAGATTTATCTGAAATACTTTTATCCCTGAGGAGGTAAGAGGATAAAGATTTGTTTCTTTGAGTGCAATGTCAAAAGATTTTAATTTTTCTAAAACTTCGTGTGTATTTTCCATTCCTTACATCCCTATCTTTTCTGCGGCGTTTCTCATCTGTACCCCGTGGACAAGAGATGCCCCTCCCCTTATTGCAGATGCAACATGCACTGCCTCAGTCATCTGCTCCTTATTGGCGCCCTTCTCAAGAGAGGCTTGAGTATAAGCATCTATGCAGTAAGGACATTGTATTGCATGGGCAACCGCAAGGGCTATAAGTGCCTTCTCTCTTTCAGTAAGGGCACCCTCAGCAAAGACGGCGCCATACCATTCGTTGAACTTCTTCCACAATTCAGGGGCATCCTTCCCTACCGAAGAAAATTTTTGCAGGTCTTCAGGGTTATAATATGTATTCATAAATACCTCCTCTCCTCCTATAAAATTTATCCTCTATAGAAATTAGTATATTTGCAGTTTATATTCCCGTCAAGTAATAACTCAATTCTTATTGTTCTTTGCTTTTAAAATTTAGATTTGTTAAAATATAAATTGTTAAGTACCGAATAATCAGCAAGCTTAAGATTCTATATGGCTTTAGACAAGTTAGATTTAAGGAGGTATAAATGAGTAAAAAGGATAATAAAAATACACAGAAAAAGGAAAGTGAAAAGGGTGTAAATATTATCATAATAGTATCAGTAGCAGCCTTTATCATTATAGCTGGTTACATGATAATCAGGTCATCAGATAAGGACAATTCTCATTTGCGGGCAGTAAATAAGACAGAACAGACAGCAGGAACGAAACTTATAGAGACAAGACCACTGCTGCCCCCTGATATGTGGAGCGGTAAGGCAGCAGAGGCATACAGACTCGCAGCAGAGATACCGCAGGTCGTTGATGCACAGTATTGCTATTGTGATTGCAGTAAAAATCCAAAGTTCATGCATAAGACCCTGCTTACCTGCTATACAGGTGACCATGGTGCAAACTGTGATATATGCCAGAACGAGGTATTCACATCCTATGACCTTTATAAAAAAGGATATTCAATTCCTGACATAAAGAAAGAGGTAGATAAGGAGTTTAGTAAACATGGCGGACACATGGGCTAAAATAAACACTCAAGACACCAGATACCAGACACCAGACACCAGTCAGAAAAAAGAGATAACACCATTTATAGTCCTTGTGGTTGGACTTGCAATAATCTCTTTGATATGGAAATCAAGCCAGACAGGGATACCCAAAGAGCCTCCAAAGACTCTTGAATCCAGTATTGAAGGGACTCCAGCACCTGATTTTACACTTCCCGATTTGAATGGTACCAATCACAGTCTTTCAAATTATAAAGGAAAGGTTGTATTCCTGAATATATGGGCTACATGGTGTAAACCATGTAAAGATGAGATGCCTTCTATGGAAAAACTTTATCAGAAATTTAAGAACAGAGATTTTGTAATGCTGGCAGTCAGTGTTGATAAAGATGGCAAAAAGGCTGTAGAACCATTTATGAGGGAGTATGGACTCACATTTCCGGCACTCCTTGACCCTTCGGGTGTAACATCTAAATTGTATAAGACCACAGGGGTTCCTGAGACATTTATAATCGCTAAAAATGGTATTGTTATACACAAGGTTATTGGTCCAAGGGATTGGAGTAAAGAACCTGTTTTTGAAGCCTTTGAGAGAATAATAAGCAGTATTTCTTAATTTAAAGTATAGGAATTTCAATCCTATACTTGATTACACCGATTTTAAAAAGATTACACCGATTAAAGACTATGTAATCTGTGTAATCTATAGTTTAATCTTTGTAATCAAAGTTAGTGTGAGCGAAGCGAACACCTAATTTAAGACCTTATGAATAAGGGGAGGTCTTATACAACATTTATCCCCGATGACATACGAATTCAATATAAAGGACTCTGCCTCGGGTATAATATCCTTATTGTTTGTATGAATTGTAATTAAGGTTTCTCCTCTTTCCACATAATCACCTATTTTTTTTCTCACAATCAATCCGGCAGAATGGTCAATAGGCGAATCCACTTTTAATCTCCCGGCACCAAGCATACATGCAGCAATTCCAATCTTTTCGGTATCAATACTCTGGATATAGCCTGCCTTTTCACCTTTAATTTCCTTAATAATCTTTGCACACGGAAGGAGATTATAGTTTTCTACGACCTCTATATTGCCCCCCTGTGCTTTAATCAATTCCCTGAATTTCTGCAGGGCTTCACCGCTTCTCAATTTATCCTCTAACACCCTGATTCCATCACCTATCTCCGTTGCTATATCACCCATCTTCAACATCCATGCAGCTATATTTAAAGTCAAAAATCTTATATCTTCTGGCCCCTTACCTTTCAATACCTCAATCGCCTCTGCTACTTCCAAACTATTTCCAACTGCATAGCCTGATGGCTGATTCATATCAGTTATAATCGCAGCAACTTTCTTTCCCATCCTTCTTCCAATTCTTACGAGCATATCCCCCAACGCAAGACTATCTTCAAGTTTCTTCAAGAATGCCCCGCTCCCCGTCTTTACATCAAGAACAAGTCCATCTATACCCTCCGCCAGCTTTTTACTCATAATACTGCTAACAATAAGAGGGAGTGAATCAACTGTGGCTGTTACATCTCTCAAAGAATAGAGTCTCCTGTCCGCCGGGGCAATCTCTCCCGTCTGACAGATTATACTTAAATTTATTTCCCTTATGTTCCTTGTAAATTCCTTTATACTTAAGTTTGTTTTAAAACCCGGTATAGATTCTAATTTATCTATTGTCCCACCTGTATGTCCAAGTCCTCTCCCTGAAATCATAGGTATATGTAATCCTGCGGATGCAGCTAAGGGAGCAATAGTAAGTGTAAGCTTATCTCCTACCCCACCTGTGCTGTGTTTATCAACCTTCATGCCGGTTATATCAGATAGACTTAGCACCTTACCTGAATACATCATAGAGGAGGTAAGCTGATATATCTCATCCTCTGCCATTCCATTAAAATATATCGCCATTAAAAGTGCCGATACCTGATAATCGGGGATTTCTTCATCTACTATCCCTCTGATAAAAAAATCTATCTCTTCACGGGATAATATTCCCCCATCTCTTTTCTTTTTTATGATGTCAAATGGCCGCATAATAAAAAGACTATCACAAAGCCTTTGGGTATTCCAAATTAAGCAGATAAATTGTGAATTTCTGTCCAATTTTCTGATTCAAAAACTTGAAAATTTTCTAAAAGAACATATAATATAGTGGAAGGGCAATATTTTAAGCGGTATTTTGCATTTATATTTTACATCCTGATTATTTATGGCTGTGGTCAAGTTGCTATTACCACTACCACTTGCAAGTTACTTATACATTCTAACAGATACCATTTTTCTCGGAATTTTTTTAGGAAAAATGGTCGCTGTCCCTATTATGTCTGCAAATAAAAAGAAATTATTCCTTGGTATTGTAATAGCATTTTCATCTGCCATTTTAGTCTATATCGGCTTCCACTTTAAGATTTTTGAGGGGTTGGAGTTTAAGACCTTTGATATGAGGGCAAGGTATTTCAGGATGGGTAAAGAACCTACAGACCGTGTCGCAATTGTTCTTATAGATGAGACCTCCCTCCGTGTAATGAATCCGATTGTAGGCAGGTGGCCATGGCCAAGAGAAATTCATGCAGATTTAATCAACTTTTTTGCCCTCGGTGGGGCAAGGGCTGTTGTCTTTGATATACTCTTTACTGAAAATGAGAAAATTCAGGGAATGCCCTCAGGAATAATTGGGCCAAATGATGCAAAACTGGTAGAGGCTACAAAATCAGCCGGGAATGTCTATCATGCTGCCCAGCTACTGATTGATATGGAGGATGAGTATAATAAAAATATCCTGAAGAAGCCCCTTCCAAAGGATTTTGTTGAGAAGTTCGCAATCAGAAAGGAGATTAGAGGGGTGAAGGCTGTTGAGAATAATAATTATTATATTCCATTTCCCGAACTCTACGGGGCATCCCATGGAATTGGAATTGTTGAATTTGCACCGGACAATGATGGTATATACAGAAGGACAAAACCATTTCGTTACTATCAGGGCTCATTTTTTCCCGTTCTTCCTATGGCACCATTGCTTGATATTCTGGACCCGGCATCTATAAGAGTGGATGGAAGGGAACTCATATTGGTCAATTCACGCCCATCCGGAGAAGCCAATACATCTCCTCTGCAATCTGATATATCCATCCCGCTTCAGAAGGATGACACATATCTGATAAATATGTATGGGGGGTTTAAACCTTATTCCATGAGCGGGATACTTGCCTCAATTCAGAAAATAAAACTGGGGGAAATAGAGAATCTTCCTGTAACTCCGGATGAGTTTAAAGAAAAGGTGATATTTGTTGGAGGGAGTGCTGTGGGTATAGAAGACCTGAAACCCACGCCATTAGGGGGTAAAATCCCAGGAGTTTTTCTCCATGCCTCTACTTTCAGTAATATTGTAAAAAATGATTTTTTAAGATATGCAAATCCTCTTATAATCTTTCTTTCTATTTTATTCCTCTCTATACTTACAACCCTGATAATTTTATGGATTCACAACATTATCTACCAGATAATTCTTCCTTTAATCCTGACCTCCATTTATATATCAATATCTTTCTGGTGGTTTAACCATAACATCGTGCTGGATATAGTTACACCTGTTATATCAATCGCCATTTCATGGATGGGGTCATTTGCTTATCTCAGTTCCACAGAAGGAAAAGATAAAAGGAAAATAAAGAGGATGCTTGGTCAATATGTATCCCCATCAATTCTTACCTCTATTATGGAGAAGTCTTCAGGGGAAATCTTAAAGGCTGAGGTAGGGAGCAAGGTAAGATTGACAATCCTCTTTTCCGATATCAAGGGATTTACCTCAATCTCTGAGGCATATGACGCAGAAAAAGTGGTAGAGCTGCTGAATGGATATCTTTCCAGGATGGTGGATGTAATATTTAAACATGAGGGAACCCTTGATAAATTCATCGGTGATGCTATCCTCTCATTCTGGGGGGCACCAATAAGGGTTGATGACCATGCAAAAAGGGCAGTTGAAACTGCTATGGACATGGTAAGCCAACTTGAGATATATAATAAGACTTTAGAACAAAAAGGGCTTCCCCAGATGGGGGCAGGTATAGGTATAAATACCGGAGAGGTTATCCTTGGGAATATCGGCTCAGAAAAAAAACTTGACTATACAATAATCGGTGATAATGTTAATATAACATCAAGGATGGAAGGGCTGGCAAAGGAATATGGGTGCCCCCTTTTAATCACTGAAACCACCTATATGGAGGTTAAAGATACAATCCCGTGTAGAATTGTAGATATTGTTATGGTAAAGGGGAAAAAGAAGGGTATTAAAATATATGAACCATTAAAAACAGAGGAGAATCAATCAGAACTGATTAAGAGTATAATTTCGCTCTCTGAAGAAGGCTTTGATTATTACCTTAACAGGGATTGGGATAAGGCAAAGGAGAGATATACAATGCTCATGTCCATTAAATCCGGAGATAGTGTTTCAGGTATATTTATTAATAGATGTGAGCAGTATATTGAAAGAGCCCCGCCAAAGGAGTGGGATGGGGTATATATTATGCTCAAAAAGTAGTAGGTATTAATAAAAGGAGGTGTGTTATGAAAAAATTTGTCAGTTGTTTATTTGTTGTAAGTTTGCTTTTAGTTGTTCCATCTCTGGTATCTGCCGCTGACCTTTTTGTTCAGAGCGTAAAAGCCCCGATTTTCTCTGCCCCTTCACTTGGCTCTCAGAAGATTGCGGAGGCGGTGAGGGGAGAGATGTTGAAAGAACTGGAAAAAAAGGGGGACTGGTATAAGGTCAGTTACAAGGATAAGGTCGGCTGGGTATCCCGACTTCTCGTAGGAACGACACAACCTATGGGTAAGGTTCTCCTCGCAGAAGAGGGCGGTGAGAAGCTTGAGAAAGGGGCAAGAAAGAGGGCATCAGCATTTACAACCGCTGCAGCAGCCCGTGGTCTTGCAGAAGAACGGGCGAGGCTCAGTGACAAATATAAGGTAGATTACAAGAGTGTAGAGGCGATGGAGACTATGAAAATCAGCGATGATGAGGTTTCAAAGTTTCATGAGGAGGGGGTGGGAAAATGAACCGAAATTTAAAATTCAAAATTCAGATTATTTTCATCCTATTCACTATTCACTATTCACTATTCACTGGCACTGCTATTGCCTCTGAAGACTTCAGAAGGCGGAAATCCCAGACGCTGGCTGAAGAATCATTTTCAACAAAAGATGATGTAGAGGCTGAGATTATATTTGGCAGGGAAGTGGCTGCAAGAATTCTGGGACGTTATAAGCTTTATGAAGATAAAAATCTTGCGAGATATATCAATATGGTTGGCAGAAGTGCCGCCCAGTATGCCAACAGACCTGAGATAGAATTCAGATTTGCCATTCTGAATACCGATATTGTTAATGCCTTTGCGGCGCCGGGAGGCTACATCTTTATTACAAAAGGGGCATTAAGGCTTATGGAAGATGAGGCGGAATTGGCAGGGGTCCTTGCCCATGAAGTTGCCCATGTATCAGAAAGGCATATAGTTAAAGAATTGAACATAAAAGGCACTGAAGCCTCTCCGAGTGCAGGACTCGCAAGAATTGTAGGGGGAGGCACTGATACCATGCGGGCTGCATTTACACAGGTGGTTGATAAGGCGGTAGAGATACTATTTGAAAAAGGATTGAAGAGACAGGATGAGATGGATTCTGACAGGATAGGAACGATGCTCATAGTCAGCGCAGGCTATGACCCGGCAGGTTTACAGAGGTATCTGAAAAAGATTTCAACAGACGAAAAGGAGGATACAAAACTCCTTACAGGAACTCACCCTCCCTTTAAAGACAGAATCAATAATCTGAATTCTGTTCTTGCTGAAAATGAACTTATAAATAAAATTCAACCTGTAGTAAAGGAGAGATTTAATAAAAATGTCAGGGTTAAATAAAATCAGATGACAGAAGACAGAAGACAGAAGTCAGAAGTCAGACATTATTCTTGTGTGTTCTTTGTTGTCTGTTGTCTGTTGTCTGTTATCTGTTGTCTGTTCCTTTCTTCTGCCTTTGCCGATGAATATCACTATAACAATATCCTCGTCGGCGACAGGGCCGCAGGTATGGGCGGGGCTTATACAGCAATATCCGATGACTCAGCCGGACTTTACTATAACCCTGCCGGAATTGTGTTTTCACCTGGCGGCAGTCTTTCTGCCAGTGCAAATGCCTACCACATAACAAATACCCGCTATAAGGGTGTAATTGGTGGAAATGACTGGGAAAGGAAATCATCTGCCCTTTTACCTAATTATTTTGGAATTATCCAATCCCTCGGAAAAGGAAAGGTAGGTTTTTCTTATACCGTAACAGATTCTATTCTGGAAGACCAGGACCAGGTATTTTATAATGTCCCGGGTCATACCCGTGATGTTATTAACTTTAATAAAAATGACAATATTTACAACTTTGGACCTTCTTATGCCCTTGAGTTAACCAAAGGTTTTTCAATAGGGGTAACACTGTATGGACATTATCGGGAAAGCCAATGGATATTGAATCAGCTTTATAATCTGACCACTGGAGAATATGAATGGGGTAATTCCTATTACCAGACCAATGAAATTGGTATCAGACCTATTATAGGTCTTATGTGGATACCTGCAGAAAAGTTTTCCATTGGTTTGGCTATGTCACAGACTACAGTATTAAATTCAACTACCCGTATTCAACTGGTTATGAAGGGGGCCAAATACGCTGCTAATACAGTGGACCGTGAGGATATAACAGTTAATTACCGGAGGGTATTACCTCTTACTGCTGTCGTTGGGCTCGCATATTTTGCAAGTGATTCTCTGCTGTTTTCCGGAGATTTTTCATACTATACTAAAACAAGTGACGCCAATTTTGGAGACAGGGAGGTTACATGGAATGCTGCCTTAGGCACTGAATATTATATTACCGAGAAATGGGGTTTGCGTGCAGGTATGTTTACAAACAGGGCGAATACATCAGAGATAAATACAGGCGATATAGATAAATTTGACCATGTGGATATCTATGGCGGAAGCATCAGCATTACCCACTTTAGCAGACAGTCCTCTCTTACATTCGGGGCAAATTATGGTTTTGGCGCTGGAAAGGCACAGGTATTGGGTGGGTCATATATACAGGATGTTGAGATGCAGACACTTACAGGTTTTGTTTCAGCCGCCTATTCTTATTGAGATGATAAGGCGAAGCTAAAGCTTCGCACTACATTCCAGCAATTGCACAATCTCGTAGTGATAAGGCGAAGCTAAAGCTTCGCACTACATTCCAGCAATTGCACAATCTCGTAGTGCGAGGCTTTAGCCTCGCTTTATTGAGATAAAGTTATCTTTAAACTGTATGTTCCGTATTTGCCTGCTGAAGGTGGTCTATCAGGAGAAGTTGTTACTTTTATATAGTAAATG
>MHDI01000065.1:22593-23188 GCA_001804915.1 Nitrospinae bacterium RIFCSPHIGHO2_02_FULL_39_82
TGGTCTATCAGGAGAAGTTGTTACTTTTATATAGTAAATGCCGCTTGCAGAAGGTGTGAAGGTTATTCTGGAAGAAAGTGGTGCCACAGGGTTGTATTGGTCTTTACCATTAATCGGACAGTTCTCATAGGAATCACAATCTGAATATGCTGCACCATCATAGTTATCATTTTCTGATAGAGTTGTTGAGGTATCGGTATCAAGCAGTGTAAGATATGTATCTGCCCCGTTTTTTAAATCATAGGTCTCAATATCATATGTAACGTCGCCTATTGCATCAAAAGCTGCTATATCCACATCTGTATTGCTATTAGTTTTATATAAATAATGGGTCTCTTCACCACTTGCACCGATGCTTGCCTTTCTTGCAAGTGAAGGGCTGTTATCATTTTCAAAAGAGTCATTCTGATAGAATATTGACCTGCTGGTAAAAAATGCGGCAAGTGAACCGTTAGCCGCCTGTTTTGATAGCCATCCATCCCAGAATGTTTCAAGGTTGACCGGGTCGGTGATTTGAGGGATATAGTTGACAAATACATCCCATATCCCGCTGAGCCCTCCTGCGGTTTCACTCATAGTCCTCCAAAGTATATTA
>MHDI01000066.1 GCA_001804915.1 Nitrospinae bacterium RIFCSPHIGHO2_02_FULL_39_82
GCCTTAAAGAATAATTTTGGTGCCATCTATGGGCCGCAGAGGTGGGATGCCCATTTCCGCGGTGAGGGGATAAAGAAGATGGCACGATTGAAGGCTGAGAATAGGCAGGCAGATAAATTTAAAAATATCTATCACTTTATGGATGCGATAGCAGAGTTTGCCGATGCTGTCCGCCCCGAATTGACATTCGTAGATGCCCGCTCCATCCTTACCAAAGGCGGACCTACAGCAGGGATTGGAAAGATTAAGACAGGTGTAAATTTATTTATCCTGAGTCAGGACATGGTTGCAGTAGATGCCTACTGTTCAAAGTTGATGGAAAAGCACGATGACTCTTATTCAACAGAGATGATACTCCCGTATTTAAAGACAGCAGAGAAGCTGGGGCTTGGGACAATGGATTTGAGTAAGGTAGAAGTGACGGAACTCTCCATATAGATAATTTCCTGCTTATTTAATACCCGTGACTATCTCTCTAAGTTAAAATACCATCATAATTCTATGATATACTTTTTATCATGGTGACTTATGCATCAGAGATTAAATAAATTATTGATTCAGGGGAAGACGGCTGATACAAGGGAGTTTTCTGGAGGTGAGTTTTACCCGCTTGAGTCGGGGACTTACCAGACACACGACAGGCTCCTATATGTGAGAGAGATCAGAGAGATAATAGAGGAGGAAAAGGGCAAGATAAAGGATAAACATAAAAATGGAGCCGGCGGCATAGAGATTACCACAGCATATACAAAACTAATAGATGACCTGATTATTAAGATATACGATGTAATTACAGATGACTGCAGGAGAAGGGGATTATGTGTAAGCCCTTCTTTTTCGCTGATAGCATTGGGTGGATATGGCAGGGGGGAACTCAATCCATTTTCAGATATAGACATACTCTTTTTATATGACAGGGCTGTTGATAGCAGTATAGAGTTTGCCGCCCATAATATTATCCCCATGCTCTGTGACATCGGATTCAATCTCGGGCACAGCGTCAGGGCTCTTAATGACTGCATTTCTATCGCCAAGAGTGACATTACCGCAAGGACTGCTATGATGGAGTCAAGATACCTCGCAGGAAATAAGGAGATATTTGAGAGGTTCTTTAATTCCTTCAGGAGAGATGTGATTAAGAAGGGGGTAGATGATTTCATTAAATTAAAACAGGAGGAGACAGGTCAAAGATATGCCATGTATGGTAATACCATATGTGTATCCGAGCCAAATATAAAGGAGGGACCTGGTGGTTTAAGAGACTTCCATACCGCCTTATGGGTATCTATGGCAAAGTTTGAAATTAATAAGCTTGAAGAACTTGAAAGGCGGGGTATAATTGACAACCATGAAAAGAATGATATCTTAATGTCCCTTGATTTTATCTTGAGGGTAAGAAATGACATGCATTTCCTGGCTGAGAAGAAAAACGATATTCTCTCACATGAGATACAGGAAAGGGTATCAAAAAATTTAGGTTACAGTGACAACGGAGGGATAAGGGGAATAAGCCGCTTCATGAAGGATTACTATATCCACACCTCTCAGATATATTGGTTTTCAAACTCACTCATAGAGAGATGTCTGAGATATAAACCAGGTTTATTAAAAAGGATTTTTCATCTAAAGACAAAAGAAATAGGGGATGGCTTTATCTCTATAAATAATGAAATCCATGCAAAAGATTTTAATCACGAGATATTCAAAAAGAATCCTCTCCTCCTTTTAAAGGTTTTCCTCTATTGTCAGGATTACAACCTGAAATTAAGCGACAGTATAAATAAGATGATTAGCTCCTCTCTTTTACTAATAGACGATAGCTTTATTAAACAACAGGAATCAAATAGAATATTTTGTCAGATATTGAAAGGGAGGGAATTATCAAGGATTTTAAGGATGATGCACGATAGCGGCATATTAAAAAGATTTTTTGCTGAATTTGAAGATATAACATTCTTTTCAAACTGTGACCTGTACCATAAATTTACAGTAGATGAGCATACCCTGAGGAGTTTAAAATACTTAGAAGAACTCTCCGAGGCAGGAGATGAAGAAACAAACATGAGAAAGATTTATAAGGCTGTCTCTGACAAGACAGTTCTGAAGGTTGCAACCTTTCTGCATGATATTGGAAAAGGAGATACGACAGGTCATATCCAGAGAGGGACAGATATTGCCTCTGCTGTATTAAAGAGATGGGGCATGGAAGATATAAGCGATACAGTAATCTTGCTAATCAAGAATCATCTCCTCATGAGCCAGATAGCCCAGAGAAGGGATATGCATGATAACAAGGCAATCGCTGAGTTTTGCAATAGAATAAAAAATATAGAGAATCTGAAAATGCTCTATCTTCTTACCTATGCTGATTTAAGGTCTGTAGGGATGGATGTCTGGACAAACTGGAAATCTGCCCTCATATGGGAACTATATATAAGGACGTATGAATATTTCAATAGGAGCGAAGGGGGTATTACTGATAGAATTGAAATAGATAAAAAGAAAAAAGAGGTTCTCGCCCTCCTGGACAATGCAACAGACAGAGATATTGCCAGCAAGTATTTTCTCTCTATGCCGGGAAAATACATTTTAGCCACCTCCCCTGAAAAGATAATAAAACATATTAAACTATCAGAGGAACTTGATGGTAAAAAACTGGTCATAAAATATTTTCACAATATGGAGGTAGAATATACAGAACTCATGGTATGCACCACAGGCAAGGCAGGGCTATTTTCAAAGATAGCAGGGACACTTACCTCAAAGAATATAGATATACTCGGCGCCCAGATATATACCCGACTTGATGAGATTGCAATAGATACACTCCAGGTTTCAACTGTAGATGGGCAACCTCTGCTGGATGAGGGAATGATACGGAGATTTGAACAGGACCTCCTGAATGTCCTTGAAGGCAAAACAACGGTTGATGAACTCCTGTCAGCAAGGCAGAAACTCAATACAGCCCACGAAAAGGGGGGCTTCAGGACCTCTACAAAAGTGGAGATAGATAACAGTTTCTCCGATACCCATACAATCATAGAGGTAATAACAATGGACAGATTAGGGGTCCTCTACGATATAACCCGCACCCTTTTTAATCTTGGCTTGAATATTTATATTGCAAAGATATCCACTGAGGGAAGGACAGCCATAGATGTATTTTATGTAACAGAAATAATGGGTGGGAAGATTTCAGACGAAAAGAAATTGGATGACATCAGAAAAAAACTTTTAGAAGTGGTATAGCCATTTGAAAAAAAAGGATAGCAGGAGAGAAATAGTTATCAAAAATACCTCTCATCTCCCGGAACTCTTCGGGTTGAGGGATGAGCATCTGCGATTTATTGAAGATAAATTCAGAATAAGGATAATTACGAGGGGAAATCATATAGGAATTACCGGGGATGAAGATAATACACACAGGGTTGAAAAACTTCTGACTCAGGTCGAATCATTGTTAGAGGAGGGGTTTTCACTCAAGAACGGAGATTTGAGATTCATAATAAGACTTTTTTTGGAAAACAGAGATGTAAATTTAAGGGAGATATTTTCTGAGAAAATCCAGGTTTATACAGAAAAGAGATTCATAACCCCGAAGAGTCTCGCCCAAAAAGAGTATATATATGCCATAGAGAATTATGACCTCGTTTTTGGTATCGGTCCGGCAGGGACAGGAAAGACATATCTGGCTATGGCAATGGCAATCTCCTCTCTGATGAAGAAGAGATGCAGCCGTATAATCCTTGTCAGGCCTGCTGTTGAGGCAGGGGAAAAACTTGGTTTTTTGCCGGGCGATATCTCTGAAAAGATAAACCCCTATTTAAGACCCCTCTACGACGCCCTCTATGATATGATGGATTTTGAGAAGGCACAGAAATTAGTTGAAAGAGGACTTATAGAGATAGCACCACTGGCATATATGAGGGGCAGGACACTTAACGATTCATTTATTATACTCGATGAGGCACAGAATGCCACATCAGAACAGATGAAGATGTTTCTTACAAGGCTGGGGTTTAATTCAAAGGCTGTAGTTACAGGTGATATAACACAGGTAGATTTACCGCCTGAAAAAGGGTCAGGACTCATTGAGGTACAAAAAATACTGGGGGATATTGAGGGTATCAGATTTGTGTATTTTTCAGAGAGAGATGTAATAAGGCACGACCTGGTTCAGTCTATAATAAAGGCGTATGAAAAAAAGGGACAAAAATGGGAGAGAAAACCTGATAAGACACAGATTTTATGAAAAAGATTGGGAAGATAATTAATATAAAAAACCTCAAAAAGGGCGATACTGTAAAAAAACCTTTATCCATCTCTCTTCAAAAGATTATATCTTATATATTTCCAGGGGTAATTGCCTTTATTGTTACTACTGCCCTGACATTCATTATATCTCCCACATTCAGGTCCCCTTATCCAGCCCTAAAAACAGGTGACATATCATCAAAAAATATCAGGGCACCTGAAGATACTCTCATAGAAGACAAGGTATCCACAATAAAAAGTAAAAAGAGGGCAGAAGAGACCTCTCCCGATGTCTATGACTTTGACATAAGACTCACTACAGATATTACAAAAAGGGTTTCAGCAGCTTTTGACCTGATGGTGAAGTTTTACAAAGGTAAAGTGCCAGAACTATACTCATCAATTGAAAAGGAAGATGAGATGTCAGAAATTGATACCGAATCCTCATTGGTTGAAGAAGGCAGGAAACTAAAAAGGGAAATAGCCTCAAAGCTGAGTAGATTTGAAAACTCCAGTGAATTCAGGTCTAAAGAGAGGGAGTTTCAATCTATGCTGAAGATAGAACTTTCTGATAAGAATCTTAAGGCGTTGAGATGGCACCACTACAAAAAGTCAATAAAAGACAATATCAGTGGTTTTATCTCCCAGGTAATGGGAATAGGAGTTATGGGAAGCAAGGAATTCGTAGATATGGATAAGGGAATATTGCTCAGGGAAATAGGAACCGATACAGAGAGGATTCTCCCTGATGCAAGCTCCGTAATTGATATAAGACAAGCAAATGAACTTATAAAGAGGCTTGCTGAAGATAGTATATATAAGGAAAACCGACCACTACAGACTGTTATTGCTAATATTTGTCAGAAATTGATTCAGCCAAACCTAACCTTCAATAAAAATGAGACTGAAAAGAAGAGGAGAGAGGCAGTAGAAAGGGAAAAGCCTGTCTTTTACCAGATAAAAAAGGGGGAGATGATAATACGAGAGGGTGAGAAGGTTACAGAGGAACATATCCTGAAACTAAATGCCCTTGAGTTAAAACAATCGAGTACAAATTATTTTATGACAACAGCCGGTTATTCAATATTCATAATGTTGCTTATGTACCTCTTCTGGAGATATATCAAAGGTTTCAAACCTCTACTGACTGAAGATAAACAGAGCCTTATTCTTCTTGGATTAATACTTATATTTAATCTCGCCCAAAGCCGTATTTTTGTTGACCTTTTAAAGTCTATTGGTTATGGAGGAAGTGTAGAGATATCGTCTTATATGTATTCTATTCCCTATGCAGTAGCACCCATGCTGATTGCCATATTATTTGAGATGGATATAGCACTGATATTCTCCGTTCTTAACTCCCTTCTCATCGGGCTCTTAATAAAAGATGGATTCTACTATTCCCTTGTAGCATTATCAGGTGGGATAATTTCCATCTACAGGGCAAATCAGCACAAAAAGAGGTCATCAATATTAAAGACAGGTCTTCTGATTGGAATTGCCAATGCTTTAACAATCATTCCCCTTGATTTAATAAATAACACCCTTCTCTCTAAATCAGGTTTTCACGATGTGATATTTGGTCTTGCAGGGGGAATAATTGTGGCTATAATTGTATCAGGCATCCTGCCGCTGATAGAATCCATATTCCATGTTACATCTGATATTAAACTCCTTGAACTGTCGGACCTTAATCACCCCCTTCTCTCAGAGTTGGTAGTCCAGGCACCGGGAACATATCATCACAGTATCATAGTTGGAAATCTGGCAGAGGATGCAGCAGAAGCAATAGGAGCAAATCCTTTATTTGCAAGGGTTGCATCCTACTTTCACGACATAGGCAAGATGAAAAAACCTGAATATTTCGTAGAGAATCAGCATGGCAACATCAACATACACGACGGGCTTGCACCCAGTATGAGCAGTCTTATTCTCATATCCCATATAAAAGACGGCGTTGAACTTGCGAAGGCACACAGACTGATGCCTAAGATAATTGATGTAATAAAGGAGCATCATGGTACAGGGCTTATAACATACTTTTATAATAAGGCAAAGGAGGCGGAGGACCCTTCTCTCCATGAATTCAGGGAGGAGAATTTCAGATATCCAGGACCAATGCCCAGGACAAAGGAGTCTGCAATAGTTATGTTAGCAGATTCGGTAGAGGCTTCCTCAAGGACACTGGATGAACCCACACCGTCAAGAATCAGGGGACTGGTTCAGAGAATAATTGATGATAAATTCATAGACGGACAACTTGACCATAGTAATCTGACATTAAATGACCTGCATAAAATAACAAACAGTTTTGTGCGAATTCTTACCGGTATATTCCACTACAGGGTGGAGTATCCTGAGATAGAAAAGGAAAAGGAAGAGAGGATGGGTTTACATGGAGCTATTGATTCAGAATCGCAGTCGTCTGAAGATAGACCTAAAGAAGATAAAAAGGTGGGTCAGTCTGATATTAAAAAAGCCGGGCTATCAGGATAGCGAGATAAGCATACTCTTTGTTGATGATGAGGAGATACGGGTCTTAAATAAGAATTACAGGGGGAAAGACAGAACCACAGATGTCCTCTCCTTTTCTCAGTTGGAGGAGGTTAAAAACTCCAAACTCCAAACTCCAAACTCCGAACTTCTTCTGGGTGATGTTGTAATATCCCTTGAAACTGCCAAAAGACAGGCAAAAAAGAGGGGGCATTCTTTTGAAAAAGAGGTATTTATTCTCCTTACCCATGGCATACTCCATCTCCTCGGATACGACCATGAAGGTAATAGGAAAATGGCACATGAGATGAGGAGGATGGAGAGGGAAATTATAGAGTTTAGCCACGAATGAACACGAATTTACACTAAAAAAAATAATTCGTGTGTATTTGTGTAAATTCGCGGCTAAACAAATTTTTATTCTATGAAAACACTCTGGGCACCGTGGAGGATGAGTTATTTCCAGACTCCACAAAAAAATAGTTGTATATTCTGTGATAAACCAAAAGAATCTGCTGATAAAGAGAATTACATCCTGTACAGGGGTAAATCATCATTTGTAATAATGAATATATATCCATATAACAATGCCCATCTTATGGTCTCCCCTTATAAGCATATCCCCTCTTTATCAAAACTGCAAAGGGAAGACCTGATTGATTTAACACTGCTTACACAAACATCCCTGCAAATTCTTGAAAATGCCTTCAGAGCTGAAGGCTTTAATGTGGGTATTAATATAGGAAAGGCGGCAGGAGCCGGGTTTGCAGACCATGTTCACATACACATAGTTCCAAGATGGAACAGCGATACCAACTTTATGCCTGTCTTATCAGAAACAAGGGTTATGCCAGAACATCTGAACTCCACCTATGAAAAATTAATACCTTATTTCAAGGATGTACAATTATGACAGATGACTGTCACGATTTGCCATTACCTCTCAAATTGCAATTGATACAGCCTATAATAAATCCCCCTGCTTTTTATAAGTTCTTCATGACTTCCTGTCTCTGCAACCTCCCCACCCTGAATAACTATTATTCTATCTGCATATCTTACCGTTGATAGTCTGTGGGCTATTATGATAGAGGTGCGGTTCTTTATAAGTTTGCGGAGGGCATCTCTGATAAATATTTCTGTTTCTGTATCCACGCTGGATGTTGCCTCATCAAGTATCAATATCCTCGGATTAAAAACGAGTGCCCTTGCAAAAGAGATAAGCTGTTTCTGTCCCAATGAAAGGCTGCTTCCCCTTTCCAGCACATCCTCTTTATATCCCTTTGGTAATTTCATAATAAACTCATGGGCATTGACATATCTTGCCGCTTCATAAACCATCTCCACCGGTATACTGTCTTCCCGGAGCCTGATATTATTTTCAATATCCCCGGCAAAGAGAAACACATCCTGAAGGACTATCCCCATCTGCTTCCTTAAAAAATTTTTATCCATCTCCCTTATATCTATTCCATCAATAAGTATCATTCCCCTTTGAATATCATAAAATCTTCCAAGCAGATTGATAATTGATGTCTTTCCTGTCCCCGTAGCACCAACAATAGCAATACTTTCACCTGCCTTTAAATGGAAGGATACACCTTTAAGAACGGCTCCTTCGGAATTATATGAAAACCATACATCACGAAATTCTATTTCACCCCTTAGTTTATCGGAAATTACAGGTCTCTGCGGGTTGGGAATCTCCTCCGGGGTATCTATCAACTTGAATATCCTTTCTGATGATGCCATGGCAGCCTGCATTATATTATATTTTTCTGCAAAATCCCTGATAGGCTGGAAGAATCTCTGGACATATTGGATAAAAGCCACAAGGACACCCAACTGCACTCCCCCTCTTATCACCTCTCCACCCCCATACCAGATAATAATCCCGATGGTAATAGCAGAAAAGAGTTCTATGCATGGGAAATATATGGCATTGTAAATAAGCGACCTCAATAGCTCATCCCTGTTTTCTCTGTTTATTATTTCAAATCTTCTGAAGCTCTCATCCTCCCTGTTAAATACCTGCACTGTGCTCATGCCTGATACATTCTCCTGCAGATATGAGTTAAGTCTCGCCAGATTTGTTCTTATTCCCCTATATGAATCTCTTGCCCTATCGCTATAAATCTTAGTTGCATAAAGGAGGGGAGGGATAACAATGAATGTAAGAAGCGCCAGCCTGAAATTCAAAACCAACATAGCAATGGTTATCCCTATCAATATAAGTAAATCTCCAACTGCAACAACAATCCCCTGCGTAAACATCTCATTCAAGACCTCCACATCATTTACTACCCTTGTTACAAGTCTTCCAATCGGGTTACGATTAAAAAATGAAAGGGACATTTTCTGTATATGGGAAAATAGACAAATCCTTATATCATACATTGTCTTCTGTCCGATAATCTGCATGATATAAATCTGGATATACTGGAGAATAAAACTTAATAATAAGAGTGCAAAATAGATAATCATAATAAGACTTAGTCCCTCCCAATCATCCTTAACTATATGGTCATCTATAGCAATCTTTGTAAGATATGGTCCTGAGAGCTGGAGTATGGAAACGGCTACTAAAAGAATTAAGGATAAGGCAAGTTGATTTTGATATGGCTTAAAAAATTTCAGGAGTCTCCTCATAAGACTTGTATTATAAGCCTTACCTACAATCTCGTCCCCGTAAATATCAATCTGCATCTACTCCTCCACTAAATCCATCTCAGAGAAAATCTGCTTTTTATAAATTCTATTATACAGCCCGCCTTTTGAAATAAGCTCGTCATGGGTTCCTGTCTCTGCTATCTTCCCATTCTCCATCACTGCTATTGTATCAGCCTCTTTTATGGTGGAGACCCTGTGTGAGATTAAAATAATTGTTGTATCCTTAAGAAACCCTATGATATTTTTAAATACCATATCCTCCGTATAGGCATCTAAATTTGAAAAGGCATCATCAAGTATCAATATCTTCGGTTTTTTAATGATTGCCCTCGCCAGCACCACTCTCTGTCTTTGACCACCTGATAATGTTATTCCTCTCTCCCCAATTACAGTATCAAGTCCGTCTATAAATATCCTCATATCTCTGTCAAGACCTGCCACTAAAATTGCCCTGTCAATCTCGCCAGCAGTTACATCTTTCACACCAAATACTATATTCTCCCTTATTGTGTCTGAAAACAGGAATGGCTCCTGCTCTACATAACCAATAAATTCCCTTAAGATTTTCAGGGGTATTTCTCTTATATCAATATCATCAATCAAGATTGAACCGGGAGAGATATCGTATATTCTCAATATCAATTTTACGAGCGTGCTTTTCCCTGACCCTACAGGACCAGCTATTGCCAGGGAACTTCCGGCATCTACCTTTAAATTAATATTCGTGAGGATATTCCCATTACCGCTATATGAAAATGTAAGGGATTTAATCTCTATTTTTCCCTTTAACCTCCTGCCACTGGCTGATGACTGCTGACTTTCGCAAATTCCGGGTTTCACATCCATAATTTCTTTAATCCTCTGCATGGAAGCTGCCCCTCTCTGTGAAAGGTTTATCATAATTCCTGTTGCAGCCATGGGCCAGGTGAGCATTGCAAGATAGCCATTAAATGCAACATAACTTCCCAGAGTCAATCGTCCATCTATTACCTCTTTGCCGCCCACCCATAGAATAAGGGCAGCGACTCCCCCTGTTGTTAAAACCATCAGGGGAAAGAAAACACCTGATATCTTTATAAGCCCCAGATTTTTCTCTATAAGCTGATGATTAAGCCTTTTAAATCTATTCAGTTCATTTGCCTCCTGCACATAGGATTGAACTACCCTTATCCCTGCCATACTTTCATGTACCATTGAACTTATCTCTGATAATTGTCCCTGCACAGATTCAAACCTCCTCTTTATCTCTCTGCTGAATTTCAGGACTATAATTGAAACCATTAGCATTGGTAAAAGAGAGATGATAGTTAATCTGGGGCTTATCACTATCATAAGCATAAGGCAGGTAGATATTATCACGGTAGTATCAATGATTATTACACTTCCAATTCCGAGAAACTCCCTCACAGCTTGAAGGTCATTGGTTGCCCTAGACATGATATCCCCTGTTTTTGTATGCTGAAAGAATCCCCAGTGAAGCCTCTGCAGATGACGGAAGTAGTCGTTTCTTAAGTCGTATTCCACCTTTCGCGAGATACCGAAGAGGTGCTTCCTCCAGTAATAGCGAAATAACACCTGAAGCCCAACCGTTGATACAATGAGGATTGAGTATTTAAGGAGGGGGTTTATAAAATTTGTTTGACCTTTGGTTTTTCCTATATGGTCAATAGCGAGTTTTATCAGCCATGGGGGGAGGAGCCCCAGAGCATCTGTTACAATAAGGGCAAACGCACCTGCAATTAATTCATACTTATATCTTTCTATATAAGCATAGAGACTTCTCAATGCAGCCATGCTGAATAAATTTTACCAGCCTGCTTAAAATCTTCCATAGTATTTATATTGAAAAATGGTGGAGGTTCTATTTCGGCTATGTCAGCAACTCTCTTTACCCTGAATTTTAAAAATATGTCCTTTATCTTAAGTCTTTGTTCTTCAACCATAATCTTAAAAGTCTCCATACACCTCATGGAATAGACTGCATGGAGTGGGTGCAGTCTGTGTTTAAAATATGGGACAATGATATCATAATCACCTTTCGCCTCAGATATTATCTGATTTATAACATTTTCATTAATAAACGGCATATCGCAGGCAGTAAAAAATGTATAATCAGATTTTGAATAGAAAAGACCGGTATAGATACCTCCCATTGAACCCCTGTGCGGGGTCAAATCGGTATAGGTTTTTAATTTCAGGTATCTGTAATCTTCGGGTGTGTCTGTGATAATAATTATCTCATCAAATATACTTCTATAAATTTCAACAGTCCTGTCAATAATCCTTTTTTCACCTATTTCTAAAAATGCCTTCTTTAATCCTATCCTGCTATTCATGCCACCCACTAAAATTGCTCCTGTCATGGTATCCCTGTCTGAGTATTCTCTGTAAATTTTATATCTTTTCCATCGTAAGTCGGGTTAAATATCACATAGGCAATGGCAGGCTCTCTGCCTGTATTTACAAAGTAATGTAATGTCCCTCTTGGTATGAAGGCGATATCTCCGCCTTGCATCGACAGTTTATCTGCTCCGAGATTCAAAATCCCTTTCCCTTTTTTTACTATAACTGTCAGGTCATGGGTTTCATGTATATGTGGTTTTTCCCTGTCCTTTATCTGTATTATAAAATGACTGCCATCCTTATTCTTGAAGAGTGGTGTAACCTTTATATTCTCATTTTTATCTGCCGGGTTTTCCCTTAAGATATCTACCCATTTTTTTGAGAGAAGTCCCTGTTCGCCTGAGGAATAAATTCTCCCATTAGAACATGCGTAGGGAAAAAGGAGAGCGATGAGGATTATCAGTAAATTGTTTTTAAACATGTATTCCTGCCTCCTGCCTCTGATTTCCTGTTGCCTTCTATCTTATATATGCCTCTGTTACATATCGTCTCATCATCCTGTGAGAGTTAAAATAATATGCATTTTTACCTATAGCATTCTGCATTATTCTTATCCATGTGCGTCTGTCATTATAAAATGTTGGTATAATAATATTCTCCAATTTGTAATAAAGGTCATCTGCATCCTTTTGAAGGTCAGTGGCAGTATCTAATGACGGTCCGATTGACCACCCCGTATATCCTTCTATATGACCTTCTATCCACCAGCCATCAAGGACGCTGAAATTAGGAACTCCATTGTGTGATGCCTTCATACCGCTTGTGCCAGAGGCTTCAAGTGGTCTCTGCGGGGTATTGAGCCACACATCAACACCCGATACGAGCTTTAATGCCAGGTCTATATTATAATTCTTAAGAAAGATAATTTTTATTCGACCATTAAGTCTTTCCTTTATTTCAATTATGCGTTTTATTAACATCTTTCCGGGTTCATCTTTTGGGTGTGCCTTTCCTGCATATATAATCTGAATTTTTCCATTACCAATTCGGGCCAGCCTTTCCATATCTGTAAAAAGCAGGTCTGCCCTTTTATACGCTGTTACACGTCTTGCAAACCCAATTGTAAGGATATCGTAATTCATTTCTGTGTGTGTTTCCTGATTTACATAATCAATCAGATGTCTCTTTGCCTCCATATGGGTATTCCACAGTTCATCATCAGGAATGCGGCCAATCCTGACAAATGTCTCCGGTTCATTCGCCCATCCGGGAAGATACTTATCATAAAGTTTTTTGAAACTATCGCAGGTCCATGTAAAGGAGTGGACACCATTTGTTATTGCATGAATTTCATAACCAGGGAACATACCCTTTGATACCTCTCCATGCCTTTTTGCTACACCGTTTATATATCTGCTTAAATTTAGTGCAAGGAGGGTCATATTGAGATACTCCCCTCCTGCAAATTCTTTTATAAGATTTATAGAAATACCATCAGATAATATATTCTGCAAAAGCTCATAAGAAAACTTGTCATGCCCTGCTGCTATAGGTGTGTGTGTGGTGAATACACACAGGTTTCTCACCTTTTCTATGTCCCATATCAGTTTCTCATCCCATACCTCTTCTATATCCCTTCTATATTTTTTTAACAGTTCAAGAACCAGAAGGCTTGAGTGCCCTTCGTTCATATGGTATTTTTTAATCTCAAATCCCAATCTATCAAGCATCCTTATGCCACCAATCCCCAGAACTATCTCCTGTTTGAGTCTGTATACCTCATTACCGCCATAGAGATAATGTGTAATCTCTCTATCTTCTGATTTATTATCAGGAATATCAGTATCAAGAAAGATAATTGGCACCTTCCCGCCTGCAGCACTTTCAACAATATAAAGCCATGAGACAATATGAACATTTCTCCCCTCAATATCAATGCTGATTTTTTCCTGAAGCGGAGTCATGAACCTATTTACATCCCATTCTTCGGGGAGTTCAATTTGTCTCCCGTCTTTATCAATCTCCTGCTTAAAGTATCCTTTTTTTGTCAGGATGGTTACTGCCACCATAGGGAGTTTTAAATCTGCAGCTGATTTTATCGTATCACCCGCAAGGACGCCGAGTCCGCCGCTGTAAGTAGGCATATCACTCCTCACCCCTATTTCCATAGAAAAATATGCTATCCTTGATTCCCTTATAAATTCACCTATTCCTGTATTCATATATATAATTTGATGGCATCTCTAATTTTGACAATACAGGTTTCATAAATTTTTGCCATGAGTATTTCTCTCCCCTCAAATACATCCATCCCGATTTTCAAAAACCATACTGGAAACGATATATCTCCCAATTCAAGCAGTCTCACAGAATCCTTTTCTGTGGTTATGAGAATTTCAGAACCTGTCTCCCTTGCACTGGCTATAAGGTTATCCATATCTTCACTCCTGAATTGATAATGGTCGTCAAAAGCACTGAATCCCATTATCTCTATACCTGCCTCTTTCAGCGAATTTCTGAAAGATTCAGGAGAGGCAATGCCGCAGAAGGCAAATCCCTTTTTACCTATTGCCTCACTTGGAGTAATAATCCTGCCGCTGTTCACATCAAAAAAACCCTCAGAGACATATCTGCTTCTGCATATAGGTATATCTCTACCGGACTTCAATCTGATATCTGATATTTCAGATTCATGGTTGACCTTTGTAAGTATTATAACATCCGACCTATTTATATTGGAAGGAGATTCCCTCAATCTCCCCCGTGGCAGCAAATACCCATTTCCAAAAGGAGAGTTATAATCAATTAAAAGGATATTCAATTTCCTGTTTAATCGGACATGCTGGTAACCATCATCCATTAATATGGCATCAATACCAAACATTTCTAACGCATACATGCCTGTCATATACCTGTCAGCCCCTGTAATTACAGGGATACCCTTAAGTCTTGATGCAATCATATATGGCTCATCCCCTGATTGTAAAGGCTTCATGAGAATTTTATCACCATCCGACACTAAATTTATATTCTCTCCAGCCATTCCCTTGTAGCCACGGCTCAAAACGGCAACCTTTACACCTATCTCTGTCATGAGATTGGCAATCATAATAACGGCAGGTGTCTTTCCTGTCCCCCCAACTGTTATATTTCCTACGCTTATCACAGGAACAGGAAGGGTCTTCGTCTTTAAGATACCCGTTTTATAGAGCATCAATCTGAGCCAGTGACCGAGCCAATAAAACCATGATAAAATTAATAAAATTATGGAAAGGACTGGATGTCCTTCCTCTCCTTCCATAATATTTTTAATAGCAGAAGAGAGTCTCATATTCATGGAAATTATACCTGGATATATAAAACTATACAACAGCGGAGAGCTTCATGAGAGAATAAAAAAACTTGAGGATATACTCGGGGAGTGCAGACTTTGTCCAAGAAATTGCAAGAAGAACAGATTAAAAGGTGAGAGAGGAACATGTAAGGCAGGGGCTGAACTCATGATTTCAAGTGCCTTCCCACACTTTGGTGAAGAGCAACCCCTTGTGGGATACTATGGTTCAGGGACAATATTCCTGACTCACTGTAACCTGAGATGTATCTTCTGCCAGAATTATGACATAAGCCACCGGGGAGAGGGGAAAGAGGTAACAAAAGAAGAGTTTGCAGGTTATATGATATATCTGCAGAGACTGGGATGTCATAATATAAACTTCGTTACACCAACTCACTATACACCGCAGATTATATCAACCCTGTCAAAGGCAATTGAGATGGGTTTAGAACTCCCGCTGGTATGGAACTGTGGCGGCTATGAATCAATAGAGGTTATCAGACTGCTTGATGGCATTGTGGATATATATATGCCTGATTTTAAATATACACAGAGTATATCAGCAAAGATGTATTCAAAAGCACCAGATTATCCTGAGATTGTAAAAGAAGTATTAAAAGAGATGCACAAACAGGTGGGTATTCTCCAGATGGATAACAGGGGCATAGCATACAGAGGACTCTTGATAAGACATCTTGTAATGCCCGGTCATCTTGCAGAAACAAAAGAGGCAATGAAATTCATTGCAGAGGAGCTTTCACCCCATTCCTATGTAAACATAATGGGCCAATACAGGCATTGTTACAGGGCATCTGATTATCCTGAGATTGCCCGTAGAATTACTATGGAAGAATATGAAGAGGCTGTGAGATTTGCACGGGAGGCAGGATTGGATATTTGAAGGTCTGATATTTGTTAATATGCTAATGTTATATGAGAGACTACCTTTTCTATCCTGAATTTGAAATTATAATTTATTTCCTCATTATCAATTTCTATGGGTATTAATATTGAAAAAGTTTTACCTCTGTTCTCATGTGCAAGGTCATCCGTTAGATTAAATAACGGGCTGACATACCATGTCCCTTCCTCCATAAGTTCCACATTTTCCAGCGGGATAATCAAATCCTTTGCTCTCCCTTTTGCGTGGACTACTTGCACAGGTCGTTTATCCATTTTATCAGTAAACAGGTTATTAAAACCTACCATCCCGTGGGGAATATCTTTTGTATCTACAAATGATGCCTTATCCCACAAAATCTTTAATTCTTTATCGGTTTTATTTTTTAATTCAAATAATACCCTCTTTTCTCTGATTGTAAATTTTATTGAGATTTTCTCATCCTCAAATTTCTTATCATAACTCGGTGGTTGTTCTATTCCGCTCCTGATAACTGATGGCTCTACCATGGCGTATATGTTGTAATAACTATACTGGCTCTTCTCTGCACAACCAATAAAAAACAGTGAACAGTGAACAGTGAACAGTGAAAGAAGCAAAATTCTTCTTATTGACTTCTGTCTTCTGACTTCTGTCTTCTGTATTTTGTTATCTGTAAATCTCTTTTGCATCTCTCCTTACCCTTCTCTCCGTTTAAGATGATGTTCTCATATATTCCACAAATCTGTTAAAGAGATACCGTGAATCATGCGGGCCAGGAGATGCCTCAGGATGATACTGCACTGAAAATATGGGAAGACTCTTATGCCTGACACCTTCCACAGTCCTATCATTAAGATTTATATGTGTTAGTTCAAGTTCAGAAGGGAGTGAATCTGCAGCCACTGCAAAACCATGGTTTTGGGCTGTAATCTCAACCTTCCTAGTGGTTAAATCCATAACAGGATGATTTGCACCTCTATGCCCGAATTTCAGCTTATATGTTTTAGCACCCATTGATAGACAAAGTATCTGGTGACCAAGGCATATTCCGAATATAGGCTTTTTACCGATAAGCCCTCTTATATTTTCAGCCATGTATGGGACAGCATCGGGGTCGCCTGGTCCGTTTGATAAAAATATACCATCAGGATTCATTGACATAACTTTATCAGAACCTGTAAAGGCAGGGACTACAGTAACATCACAACCTACATCTACTAACAGACGGAGTATATTATGCTTTATACCACAGTCATAGGCAACCACCTTAAGTTTTGAGTTTTCGGGGTACCCATAGTAGTGGGTCGTGAGTTTTGAGTTTTTTGAGTCCCATCCCCCTTCAGTCCAGTGATATTTTTCGTGGCATGTAACTTCTTTAACTAAATCTCTTCCTACCATACTGGGAGATTCCTTCGCCTTTTTTATAAGGCTTGTCGGATTTAAATCAATAGTTGATATTATACCCTCCTGCGCCCCCTTATCCCGTATATGTTTTGTGAGTGCCCTTGTATCAATCCCCTGAATGCCAACTATATTATAGTCTCTAAGATATTCATCAAGGCTTTTCTGTCCCCTCCAATTGCTGATAGATTTGCTCCCCTCTTTAATGATAAACCCTTCAGCCTGTGGTTTTGCAGATTCTACATCCTCTTCATTTACCCCATAGTTTCCTATTAATGGATAGGTCATTGTAATAATCTGCCCTTTGTAAGATGGGTCTGTAAGTATTTCCTGATATCCGCTCATGCTCGTATTAAATACCACCTCTCCTTTCGCCTCTCCTTCTGCACCAAAGGATTCGCCTTCAAATATAGTCCTGTCTGATAAAGCAAGAATTGCCTTCGCCATAATTTTACAATATCAAATGTCAGGAGAAATATCAACGATTTTGAATATTGATGCTGTTGTTAGGTAAAATAGGGTGTGGCGTTTTTTTATGCCGTTATAAAATCGGCTACAGGGACCGTCTGTCTTTAAAGATGTTAGCGTAATAGTCTCTAACTGTTTTTGACCTTTTAATATCTTTTGCTTTACATATAGGGATTCCATTATGTCTTCCAAAGTTGCATTTTAAGGCATATCTTTTAACATCGATATTACAGTGTCTTTGATTGTAAACATATAAGTCACCTCCTTGTCTTTTTCATTATTTTAGCATGTTATCTGCCGTTGCGGGCAGTTTTCCAAAAGTCATATTTCAATATCTGACCCCACTTGTTTTTCTTTTTTCAAAACACCGTATTTTACTTTGAGTTCGTTTAGGAAAGATTCTCTGTCAGTATTATATTTGGCGCTCAATTCTCCCCTGATTTTTCTTTGAAATTTCACGGCATCAAATTTCTTCTTCATGTAATACCTCCATCGGGCTTCTAATCTCCAAAATTGGATAGCCCAGTTTAATATTAACAGCATTAAATGCATGGATACGGTCAAGATTCACAATTTGCTTAAAATTCCAACTAACCAAAACATCAACTCTTTCCACAGACGCTATAGCAATATGTTGAGCATCCGCCAAATATAAACTCTTGGTATCATTTACTTTCAATATACCATAAATCGGCACACATTTTAGATCGTTTCGAGTTCTTGAGACGGGCATAGCCTTTGGGTGCTAATCTCAAGCACTCTGTTATCTGCTGCTGCGACCAAATGAAAATCAGGCAATGCTAACTTGCAGTCTTTTCCCAAGAGCCGCGGCGACACGCTCTAATGTTGACAACTTGATATCTTCAGCGTGATTCTCAATTCTTGAAATTGCAGTCTTTTTGGTTTTAAGTCTATATGCAAGTTCTTCCTGAGTTAATCCTGATGATTCGCGTGCCTGACGAAGCATCACTCCAACTTTAAACTGTTCGTAACCCTCGTCAAATCCTTCAGCAAACTTCTTGTCTCTCTTTTTTCTTTCGCTTATATATTTTTTCAAGTCACTCATACTTTGACCTCCTTTTCAAAAAATCTTTTCTATATGACTCGGCTCTTTCTATTTCAGATTTAGGTGTTTTCTGGCTCTTTTTGATAAATCCGTGAGTTAATACAACGACAGAATTATCTGCAAAGAAACAAAATATACGATAAGCATTTGAACCAAACTGAATTCTGCACTCCCAGATTTCTTCTGTGCCAACAAGTTTTTTAAAATAAGAAGATGGAACAACATCCAAATCTTCCAGCAAATTAAGCACCCATGTTATCTTTTGTGCAACCTTTGATGGTAGCGAATCAAGAAAATCATGTGCTGGACATTTCCCATTAGCAGTTTTGTAAAAGATAACGGTTTTGCTCACAATCCCATGTTAACCTGTATGTTAACCTTTGTCAATGGATTTTTGAGGATGGTGGGGTCTTTCGGTGATAATCTCAAGCACCGTGTTATCTGCCGTGGCGGGCAGTTTTCCAAAAGTCATATTTCAAGACTGAGCCTTTTTCGTTTAGTCGCGGTCATGATTGCTTCTTTTCAACCGTCTGTTCTTCAACTAGATTAAGTGTCTTGAAACAAATTTCAATTGTTTCCATTATAAAATCTACTGGTATTACTGACGATAGACCACTATTTTCTTCAAAAACAACACGTGGTCTCCCGGTTTGTTGGCTAATTGCTACATCCTGATACGGAACATAACTTTTAATAATGCCAATCAAATATGCTTTACTTATTACTTTTGTGCCTTGAATTGCAAAATATTCCGGCTTGGAAACAACAGGCCCACCGCTATTCCCTGGAAATACAAAAGCATCTACAATGAAGTCATTACTGCGTCTCTCTAAAAGATCTCTTATGCGTGCTATTGACCCCGATCTTGTAATAGCATATTGTCTGTCAGGTGCCACAATCCCCATCGGGTAACCGAGCACATAAACAAAGTCACCTTCTGTCATTCCTCTATCAACCATGCCTCTGATATCTAATAAATGGTCAGCATCAGTTTTAAAATAGTCAAATTTCATTCCATGTTCTCGGAGGGTCTTGGGGTTTATATTGATTGTTGCAATATCTATGTCTTGGCTCGGATGCTCAGTCCATAACTTGCTGCCACTCGCATCAATAAGGGGAACATCATAATCTCTTGCAGGTTCCGCAGTTTGAGGTTGTGGATTAAATCGAACAACAATTGAACTTACCTTGTCCAGAACATGTTTATTTGTTACAAGAAAAACATGATAATCTTTGCCTCCACCCTCTCTTTGTCTAAAAAATCTGCCGACCAGAAATCCTGTACCAATCCAGCTCTTAGATTTATCAGCGTTAATGACCCCAATCGCCACAACACAATCCAAGAAAAATGGTGGAATAAGTGCCATAAAAATCTCTCTTACAGTAAATGATTGCGCCTAACTACTTCATATCCGTAACGTGTATGTACTAATTCTGGATGAAAACCCAGAAATCCTTTTCACTGTAACAAATCCCGTCAGTTATCATACCCTTCCTTTATGTCTAATGTATCCAAAGGGTTCTTTATTGTGCCAATTATAGACTCACGAGAAATTACTGTCAATTGCAATCTGGGAGGCGAGAGGAAAAATATGGGGACATTTACCATATTTTCAGTCATATTCCTTTAAAAGATTAAAGGTTACAGATCCCAACCTTCCATCTAAAAATCTGTCTTTTCATCAATAAACAATGCATCATCTTTCCTTTCATGCATCATTTTAAATGCCCTGTCCCACCCTTCTCTTGGCTTGTCTTTAATGGGTTTTATGACAATCACTTTATTTTCAACCTTAATCTCCACATGGTTATGGATATTAAGCTGTTTTAACATCGCCTTAGGTATGCGGATGCCT
>MHDI01000067.1 GCA_001804915.1 Nitrospinae bacterium RIFCSPHIGHO2_02_FULL_39_82
GTATCTATCAGGGAATATCCTATAAAGATTTTCCATAAGCATCTCAAGATTCCTAAGGGTATTTAAAGAATGCTCCCACAGGAGGTATTTATGAAACCTCCCCTGCTCAAAATTTTCCATTGACTCAATTTCAGGAATAATCTCTTTAAGCAGATAAAGGTCCTTCAACCTCTGAATATATCTATATGTCCCATTGCATGATAAAATATTAAAAAACTCTTCTCTGATTCTCTCTCCTGATGAATTTCTGACTTTATACCCATTTCCCTTAATAAAGGTTTCAAGGCTATTATCCATTACGAAACCTAACTGTGACTCAAACCTGACAGCCCTGAGCATCCTGAGAGGGTCATCATCCAATACCCTTTTATCATAAGTCCTTATTATCTTTCTACCTATATCCCCTACTCCATCTGTAGGGTCAATAAGATTAATCTCCTCGCAACTGACAAGGTCATCCAAACTCACGGCAATTGAATTTATTGTAAAATCCCTGACTTTAAGGTCATCCACAATATTCTTACCCCTCATTTTAGAAAAATCCAGTATAATTTCCTTTGAATCACCCTTTACCACTACCCTTGATACAGACCTTCCTTCATCTAAAGGGAAATAGCTTCCCCTGATTGCATCTCCTACCTTTCTGCCAAATGAGAGGGCATCTCCGGTAACTACAAAATCCATGTCAATTATTTGCTTCTTATTGGCTGGGAATAAGGCTATCTGCAATGATTCATTCATTATCATATCTCTGATAATACCACCGACCAGATATATCTTAATCTGCAGCTTTTCAGAAATATCTCTTACTGAATTGATAAATGGAAGAGATATAAAATTGTTTCTCAATCTATTCATAGAATTATAAAATTAATCATAAACACAGATTTTAGTCTTAAAGCGCCCGGGGAGATTTGAACTCCCGACCTGCGGATTCGAAGTCCGACGCTCTATCCAGCTGAGCTACGGGCGCCAATTAAACAACTTATAACTTATAACCAATAACTTATGACAAAAGATTTATTTTTGTTATCAGTCATAAGTCATCAGTTATAAGTTGTCTTTATATATTTTCCCTCTGTCCCATAGTGTAATACTTTCAATAAAAGAGAGCAAAAGAAAAATTAACAAGGGAAGGGAAAAGGTTTTTTGCAGGGCACTCATATTATGTTATTATTAAACATCAGGGGGGTTGTTTTCTTGACAATATAAAATTTGGATATATTATAAATAGTATTAAAGCCGAAGTGGTGGAATTGGCAGACACGCATGTTTGAGGGGCATGTGGGGCAACCCGTGGGGGTTCGAGTCCCCCCTTCGGCATTTAGATATATTCCGTCAGCAGATAAATTGCAATATATTTCAAATAGTAGTATAATTATCATGGTGTTATATGCAAGTTAACACATTCAAAGTCAAATCAAAAATAAGATGAAAAAGAAAATAACCTTACTTCTTTTAACAGGTATTGTTTTTACAATTGGATGTGTGACTCCTGCTGAAAAAGGAAAGGAGAATCAGGTTAAAAAAACCTCAACTGAACAAAAAACAGATACCCATGAAACAAGAGAGATTGAGATAAAATTTCAACTACCTCCTCCAGAAACCAAACCACTTAAACCTATACCAAGTTATCCCGAAAATCGCACTTATAGTGAGGTGATGGGGGGCTCTGAATATATAGTAGGCACATCTGATGTCCTCGCAATAACATCATGGAAAGGCACAATCCCCGAGATAGTTCATATTCTTGTAAGACCTGATGGCAGGATTTCATTTTCATTTCTGGAAGATTTACCGGTTGCAGGTTTGACCCCTACACAGATAGACAATATTATCACAGAAAATCTATCTGAATATGTAAAGAAACCCCGCATAGATGTAATAGTAAAGGAGTATAACAGTAAGAAGGTATCAATTTTAGGTGCTATTGATAGACTGCAGACAGGGATATCAGGACCTGGTATATACCCTATTACCGGAAGGATGACAATACTTGACCTGCTCCTCACAGCAGGAGGGCATTCTGACCACGCAGATCTGACAAAGGTAGAGCTAACAAGAAAGGGGAATATATATAATCTGAATCTGTACAGTGCAATCTTTCATGGGGAAACGACACAGAATATAACTGTTGAGGCAGGTGACAGGATTGTAATTCCTGAACTCCCCCAGTATCAGGCGAGCAAATTGCCCGACAGAAAGGTCTTTGTTCTTGGGGAGGTTAGAAGTCCGGGTCTTTACAAATTTAAAGATAACATCAATATAATTGAGGCTATATCTATGGCAGGCGGGGTTACTATACATGCTGTAGAGGAGGATACAAAGATATTAAGGGGAGATGATAAAAGAAGAGTTGTGTTATCCTCAGATATTAAAAAGTTATTAAAGGCATCGGATATCAGTCAAAATATACCTGTGGAGGACGGTGATGTTGTATTTATACCAAAGGCGAAGATAAGCGATGTAGCAGATTTCTTCACTAAACTATCTCCAATACTTTCAGGACTTATGTATCCGAGCTTATATAGAGATGCTTACACTACAGGGGGAGGGCTTAGAATTGATACAGGTCCTCCGGAGGGAAGGGCAACAACAACTATAATTAAATAGTGTGCGGTGAAAAAAATGTCATTTTTCAGTGTGAATTTAATAGCAACCGCAATATTTCCAATAGTTTTTTATGGCAAAGAAATATGAACTTGATATAAGGGATTATCTTAGAATCCTCCGTAAAAGGAAGGCGGTAATAATTTTTACCACTTTGATGCTGGGAATATTCAGTTTTTTCTTTGCCACATTACAGAAACCTATTCCTCTTTATAAGGCATCTTCCAGTGTCAAAGTAGAGAGAAGCAGTACTGCAACAGGACTCTATCTGGAATCCATTTCTTACTCTGACTGGGATAGCCTTGAGGCACAGGCAACAATAATAAGAAGTTATCCTGTCATGGAGATTGTTGCAAAGAAACTCGGGTTGCTCAAGGAAGATCTTACCCCCGATGAGATACGACAGAATAATCAGTATCTCAATATAGTTCTGGATATTAAGGATAAAGTCACCACCGCCCAGGAAGGCAATACCAATATCATAAATATTACTGTTACAGCTGAGGACCCGGACTTTTGTCAGAGGGCTGCAAATATTATAGCAGAAGCATTTAAAGAGCAGAATATATATGAAAAGAATAAAAGGGCTATATCAGCGAGAAAATTTATTGAGGAGCAGCTCAAAGTAGTATCCGTCCGATTAAAAGAGGCAGAAGAGAAAATAAGGTCATTCATGGAGGAAAATAAATTAGTATCCCTACCGGACCAGTCAAGGATAGTCTTAGACCAGCTCACGAGGGCAGAGGTTCAATACAACGAGTTAAATAAAAGTCTCTCTGAAATGGCGCTTATGGAAAAGCAGTTAAAGGAACTGAAGGCTATACCAAAAGAAACTCTGGAAGGTGTTGTGGCAGAAAGGGTTGGTCCTATATTTCAGAGATTGAATACCCAGTTACTTGA
This sequence comes from Nitrospinae bacterium RIFCSPHIGHO2_02_FULL_39_82, assembly GCA_001804915.1. Lineage (GTDB taxonomy): Bacteria > Nitrospinota > Nitrospinia > UBA9942 > UBA9942 > PLOWO2-12-39-15. The sequence continues at coordinate 3,511 of MHDI01000067.1, forward strand.
TTTGAATATAAAGAAAGATTCCCTGCTTTTAATATATACCGAAAAACATCCGGAGGTTCAGGATGTAAAGGAACAGATATCAAATGTTACAAAGAATATGCTCAGTCAATTAACAGCACAGAGGGATACTATCCAGAGGGGCACCAATGCACTCAAGGCTGAGATAGACAAATTAAGAGAGGAATTGCAATTACTCCCCGAGAAGGGGCTTTTGCTTGCAAGGCTTGAGAGGGACCAAAGATTAAATACCGAGGTTTATACACTGCTTGAACAGAAGTATCAGGAGGCACTTATAAAGGAGGCAGAAAAAATAGAGGAGGTAAGTATTATAAAACCCGCCCTTAGGTCTACCTCTCCAATCAATCCTCCCCAGACAGCCTCAATTACATTCGTCGGGATGGTGTTAGGTATCATTCTCGGGCTTGTTTTTGCCTTTATTATGGAAACAATGGATACCTCCATAGAAACCATAGATGGTGTGGAGGCATATCTTGAAGTGCCTGTCCTGGGAATAATCCCCTATGTCCATGTGGAAGACATAAAAGAGATTCTGGCCCAAAAGGGAATCACAGGACAAAGCGAGGATGTGTTGGATAGAAATGCCAGACTCATTACACATTTTGCCCCTAAATCCACACTTGCCGAAAGTTACAGGGCATTAAGAACAAATATTCAGTTTTCCTGCGTTGAGCAGGGGGCAAAACTGATTTTGCTTACTTCTTCATTACCGGGTGAAGGGAAAAGTGCGACAGCCATGAATCTGGCAATGGTCTTTGCACAAGGGGGAAGCAAGACACTCTTAATAGATGCAGATTTGAGAAAACCAGTGGTTAACAAAGTATTTGGTCTTGACAGAGAACCGGGGCTGGCAGATGTTATCATCGGAAATTATGAATGGCAGGAAGTTGTGCGGACAGTAACAGATATTATGATGGGGAAAATGGGGATGGAGGATATAATGACCACCCCGGGTATAGATAACCTAAGTATTATAACATCTGGCACAATACCTCCAAACCCTTCTGAACTCGTGAATTCGCCAAAGATACCTGCAATATTTGCCCAGTTAAAGGAAAATTATGACATCGTTATTGTAGATACTACGCCAATCCTCCCGGCAACTGATGCTGCAATACTCGCCAAAAAAACTGATGGCGTCATAATAGTGTATCAGGTTGGAAAAATAGCAAGGGGCTCCCTGAAAAGGGCAAAGGTTCAAATGGATACCGTAAAAGCAAAGGTGTTTGGTATAGTTTTAAATGGGCTGAGACCTGAGTCAAGTACTGATTATCGTGACTATAAATACGCATCTTATTATTCCTACGGTACAGAGCGTGTTGAACAAAAGAAAAAGTCCTGGATACCATCATTTGATTTAATAAAAAAGGTTATCCTCCCTCAGAAGGAAGGAAAAGAAAAGGGTAAAAGAGAGAGCAGTGTTATAGGAGGGGCTTTAAAAATGCTGACCTTGATTATGGCTATATCATTTATGCTCCTCGGCATATTATACAAAGCGGATTATAAAAAAGGACGAGAAGAGACTGCACCAATTGCATCACTCCAGGAACAATCTCACTCGCTACCAAAAGAGAATATTTTAATGGGTGCTGTTATTATCGCCCTGATAACTCTAATTAGCCTAATCTCAAGACTTTTGATAAAAAATATATCCACACCAAAGAAAAGTAAAACAGAAGATATAAAAACTTCGGTTGAAAAAGAAAGTATAGAAAAGGAGAAAATAGAGGAAGAAAAATATCCTCAGGAAGTTTTTTCACAGGAAATTCTATTTGATGAAACTCCACAGGAAGTAAAAATAGAAGGGGTTATGCTTGAAGAAAAAGTGCCGGAAGCGGAAGCATTAGAATCTAAATCTAAAGAAAGTTTAAAACAAAACATTAATGAAAAAAAAGGGGGAGCGTCAGAGGAACAGATAAAGGAATGGGAGAAGCTTCTACTGATAGATTGATACAGGATTTCAAATGTCTGAACAAATCATTACCGTCAATGAGGGTAACCCCAAAATACTTACCATTGGCGGGGGAAAGGGAGGGGTTGGGAAGAGTGTAATAGCTGCCAATCTGGCAGTTGCTCTTGCCCTGAATAGCAACAGAGTAATTATTGTGGATGCCGACCTTGGTGCTGCAAATCTCCATGCCATCCTCGGGATAAACTCACCATCTTTCGGGCTCAGGGATTTTATATTCAATAGTTATCCTCTTAAAGATATTCTTATTAATACAAATGTAAATAATCTTAGACTTATCTGTGGTGCAGGTGATATGCCCGGCATATCAAATATCCCGTATCGGATAAAGCAAAAACTTATAAACCATCTTAAGACTCTTCAAACAGACTACATCATCATAGACCTTGCACCCGGAGCAAATTACAATAACATAGACCTTTTTAATACTGCAGACGATGGGATACTTATAACCACCACTGATGTAACTTCCATAATGGCTATTTACACTTACATAAAGACGGCTCTATACAGAAGGCTTCTAAATACCTTCAAAAATAATACCAAAATAAAAAGAATAATAGAAACATCATTTTTAAATCTCAGGGATATAAGTGAGTTGAAAGACAAGGTGAGTAAGATTGATGACAAGTATACGGAAATGATAAATGATGCAATAAATATATTTCATCCAAAACTCATAGTGAATAGAATAAGGAACTCTAAATATTCAGATACCGGTAAAAATATAGCTACTCTGATAAAGAAAAGACTCAGTGTAGAGATAAAAAATCTTGGATATGTGGTTGAAAGTAAGGCTGTGGAAAAATCCATTAAAGATATGAAGCCCTTTATTGTCAGAGACCCTGATGATAAAGCCTCTCTCAGCATAAATGAGATGGCATCAAAAATTTCAGACAATATATAATGAAATACGATACTATCCTTCTGGCGGGTGACAGAAAATCAAGCAGAAGTGTTTTTGGCAGGAACAAATCATTATTGGAAATACATGGCACCCCGCTCTTTATACATGCCCTCTCTGCACTTCAGTCCGTGAAAGATATTGGTAACATATATATTGTAGGACCAAAAGCCAGTATTGACGAACTCCTGCAGAGACACTCAGATAAACTTACCACTAAGAAAAAAACAGTAGTAGTTGAGCAGAGGGACACCCTCTATGAAAATGTCTGGGATACATTCCTTTCTATAATTCCTGATTATAAAAGTGGCAATGAACTCAGAGACCCTCTCTTAATGGATAAATCCATATTCGTCCTGGCAGGCGATGTCCCCCTGATAACATCCTTTGAAATTGAAGAGTTTTTATCCAAATGCGATATGGTAAATTATGATTATTGCATTGGCATGACAGAAGAAGAGGTTATGAAAAACTACTATCCTTATGACAACAGACCCGGAATTAGACTTGCCTACCTCTATCTCCACAGGAAGAAGTACAGGGTAAACAACCTCCATCTCCTTAAGCCATTCAAAATTAAAAACAGAGAATATATTGAAAAGATGTACGAATATCGTTATCAGAAGGATTTAAGGAATATTATCATGCTTACCATAGAAATTGTAAAAAGACATGCAGGATTTAAAAGCCTGTTTTTATACAGCATAGTTGAGATGTCTCTACTCCTCTTCAATATTCATTTAGAATTTTTCAGCCCTATCTTCAGGAGGTTTGCCCCAGTGAAATCAGCGGAGAAAATAGTTTCAGATGTTCTTGGAACCAGATTAAAGGCGGTGGAGACATCCTTTGGTGGGGCAGCGTTGGATGTGGATAATGAAAGAGATTTTAATACTATAAAGATTATGTATAAAGAATGGATGGAATATCAGAAAAAAGTTCAAAATTTATGAATATAAAATTTTTATTAGTAACATTTTCTGCTTTAAGCAGTCTTTTATTCTTTGCAGATGATACATATGCATGGGGTGCGGGTTTGCATATAAAAGAGGGTGTGTTTATGCTTGATAACCTTAAACTTATACTGCCTCATATAGCAAGTGTGTTAAAGGCATTTCCCTATGACTATCTCTATGGTTGTATAGGTGCAGATATATTCATTGGCAAGGGGCATAGAAGAAGGGATAACCACTGCCATAACTGGTCTATCGGACAGAGGATGCTAAAGCTTGCTAACAGCAAAGAAACACTTGCATTCTCCTATGGCTATCTTTCTCATCTTGCAGCCGATGTAATAGCCCACAATTTTTATATCCCCAATCAGCTATATCTAACATCATCCACAAAGAGATTTGGACATATATACTGGGAATTCCGTTCTGATGAGTATATTGAGAAAAGATACTGGAAGATTGCAAAAATGGTGATAAACAGACACAATCATCACAATGATGAGTTTATGCAGGATATAATAAAGAGGAAATTGATTCCATTCAGGACGAAGAAACAAATCTACTCCCACTCCATTAATGTAAATGATATTGCATTATGGCAGAAGGCTGTCGCAATGGTATCAAGAAGCTCCAGATGGGATGTGAAGAAAAAGGATATAGATTTTTTAAACAGGGTCTCCATAAACATGATAATAAGCCTCTTAAAAAATCCAAACTCATCTCTCTGTTTCAATTATGACCCTGTCGGCACGGATAATTTGCTTTCATCAAAGAGGAAGAGGAGGATTAATATAGTGCTTAACGGGAGATACCCTGTTGAAAAGATATTCAAAATACCTGAAGAGGTATTAAATCTATCCTTTATTTAAGGGCTAATGCCGTTACAATAAAATATTTTTTGACAACACAGAAAATTATATATAAAATTGAAACACTTTTATGATTTTCAATAAGATTAGAGGAGGCAATGAAAAAAATTAAAGAATTTCTATAAGAAAAACGGGGGGCAGTAAATGGCTGTCAAGAGAAATATTAATTTTGTTATTTTTATTCTGTCCGCCCTTCTTTTTGTTCAAGGCTGCTCCATTATTTTACCCTCAAAAAAGGTTTTTAAAAAAAGGGTACATAAACCAGAAGTAAAAAGGGTATTACCTGAAGTTGAAAAGGGATACTTTATATGGCCTGTAAAGGGGAATTTAACTTCAGGTTTTGGATTCAGAAGTAAAGGCAAACACGATGGTATAGATATATCAGCACCCAAAGGGAGGGTAATAATTGCCTCCGCATCAGGAAAGATTATATTCAGTGGTTGGGGCCCTACAGGATATGGCAAGATAGTGATAATCAAGCATTCCAAAAAATATGTTACTGTCTATGCCCATAATTATAAAAATCTCGTTGAAAAGGGGCAATCGGTTAGAAAAGGTGAGAAAATTGCATTGGTTGGCAGTACGGGAAGGGCTACAGGACCACATCTGCACTTTGAATTAAGAATCAACAGAATCCCGGTAGACCCACTACCCTATTTACAGTGAATAGTTATCAGCGAATAGCAGTCAGTAAAAAAATATTTACTATTTGCTAATTTAATATATAGGAATTTCAATCCTATACCTGATTATCGAAGTTAGTGTGAGCGAAGCGAACACCTAATTTATGGAGGTGTAAATGGAAAGAGGAATGATAGCAGAATTAAAAAACAGAATCAGGGATATTCCCGATTTTCCGAAAAAGGGAATCCTTTTTAAGGATATCACCACTTTATTGAGTGATGCCAAATCTTTCAGACAGGCAATAGATATCCTCAGTCATCGCTATATTGGAAGACATATAGATTTAGTGGTAGGGATTGAGGCAAGGGGATTTATTATCGGTGCAGCCCTTGCCTATGCCCTGAATGCAGGTGTAATCCTTATCAGAAAACCCGGCAAACTTCCCTATATTACTCACAAAACCGCCTATGAGCTTGAATATGGAACAAATGAGATTGAGATACATAAGGATGCCATAAAACCAGGGCAGAAGATATTAATAGCAGATGACCTCCTTGCAACCGGAGGGACTGTCCATGCTGCCACAAGACTTGTAAAGGAGCTAAAGGGGGAGATAGAAGAATTGGCTTTTCTTGTAGAACTCAGTTTTTTAAAAGGTAGAGAGAAACTGAAAGATTATGGAGTTTATTCGCTGATACAATTTTAGAACAGTTTAAATATGAAAATAGAAAGAAGAGAAAAACCTGAATTCTATACGCCTACCTATGAGATGGCCCTCAAACAGTTTGATATTGCAGCAGAAAAGCTGAATCTCGACCCAAATGTAACAGAGAGATTGAGGGCACCAAAAAGGGCACTGATAGTTAATGTCCCTATCAGAATGGATAATGGTACTGTAAAGGTATTTCAGGGATACAGGGTACAGCACAGTATGGTGCTCGGACCTGCAAAGGGAGGCACCAGATACCATCAGGATGTAAACCTCGGGGAAGTGACTGCCCTTGCAATGTGGATGTCATGGAAGAGTGCCCTTATAGGGTTACCTCTTGGAGGCGCAAAAGGTGGAATCAGGTGTAATCCAAAGGAGATGTCAAGGGCGGAACTTCAGAGGTTGACGAGGAGGTATGCAACCGAGATATTTCCACTGATAGGTCCGGAGAGAGATATCCCTGGACCTGATGTGGGAACAAATGAGCAGATAATGGCATGGCTGATGGATACCTACAGCATGCAGGTGGGTTATTCAGTCCCCGGAATTGCCACAGGAAAACCCGTTAGTATAGGCGGTTCCCTCGGAAGGTTTGAGGCTACAGGGAGGGGGGTTGTATATGCAACTGAAGAGGCTGCAAAGAAACTGTCAATTAATCTGAACGGTGCAAGTGTGGTCATTCAGGGCTTCGGGAATGTAGGGTATGTGGCTGCAAAAATATTAAGTGAAATAGGATGTAAGGTCATAGCAGTAAGCAATTCAAAAGGTGGTATCTACAATAAAAATGGACTTGATATAAAGAGACTTTATGAATTTTCCAAAGATAACCCTGTTTTATCGGAGGGTAAGTATGGTGATAATATTACAAACCAGGAACTGCTGGAATTGAAATGTGATATTCTGATCCCCGCTGCCCTCTCGGCTCAGATAACCGGGGATAATGCAAAACGGATTACCTGCAGGATACTTGCCGAAGGTGCAAATGGTCCAACTACACCGGAGGCTGACCAGATATTAATAGATAAAGGGATATTTCTCATCCCGGATATATTGGCGAATTCCGGTGGTGTAACGGTTTCGTATTTTGAATGGGTCCAGGATTTACAGAACTTCTTCTGGAAAGAAAAAGAGATAAATGAAAAGTTAAAAGATATTATCGTTGGTGCCTTTAATAATATGATGATACTGACTGAAAAAGAGAAGGTTGGCAGCAGAACTGCTGCCCTGATGATGGGGATAAAAAAGATTGCTGAGGCAATGCTAATCAGGGGACTTTATCCTTGACACTTATGCAGGACAAATCTTACTGGATAGCATTAAATATGGTGGAGGGGATAGGTAGAATAACCTATCACAAACTCATAAATTATTTTGGTACCCCTGAGAATATTTTTTGTGCATCGGATAAGGAGCTAATGGATGTTTATGATATCGGGGGGAAAATTGCCCATTCAATCAAATCCTTTAAGCTAAAAGAAAATACAGAAGAAGAATTAGAGAAGATTGAAAAATACGGATGTAATGTATATACAGTGAATGATAAGGAGTATCCGCCAAATCTCAGGGCTATCCCCGACCCTCCTCCTGTCATCTATGTCAAAGGTTCATTAATAAAGGATGATACTATTGCTGTAGCTGTAGTTGGTTCCCGTATGCCTACCACTTATGGCAAACTGACTGCAGAAAATATAAGTAATAGGCTTGCAAAAATGGGGGTAACAATTGTAAGCGGTATGGCAAGAGGAATAGATAGCATCGCACATAAATCTGCTATTACCTCAAAAGGCAGGACTATTGCGGTTTTAGGATGTGGGTTGAATGTCATATATCCTCCGGAAAATTTTAAGCTGATGAATGAAATAACAGGGCATGGTGCTGTTATTTCAGAATTTCCAATGTCAGCAAAACCCAATAAAATGAACTTCCCCCAAAGAAACAGGGTAATAAGCGGTCTCTCCCTCGGGACTGTGGTTATTGAGGCAGCAGAGAATAGTGGTTCCTTAATAACTGCAATGCATGCACTTGAACAGGGGAGAGAGGTATTTGCAGTCCCGGGGAATATAAACTCTGCCAAGAGCCGCGGAACAAATTGCTTAATAAAAAGAGGGGCAAAGTTAGTGGAGGATGCAGAAGATATAATTGAAGAATTCCCTGATGATGTTCGGTCTTACTTAAAACCCATTGAGAAACCAAATGGTGAAGATGACACTCTACCCAGCGATGAGAAACTGATTTTCTCGCTTATAGATGATGAGTCAATACATATAGACAGAGTCATAGAACAGAGTAATTTACCTGCAGGGGTTGTTTCTGGTATACTTGTAAAATTAGAACTCAAAGGATTGATAAAACAACTCTCCGGTAAGATGTTTGTAAGGTGTTAAAATGAGAGAAAAGATATTATATATAATTGAAATTATAATAAAGCAGATTTTAATAAGCAAAGAAATTGCCTTTGATGAAAAAGGAATTATTGAATATCTGCTTTCAGAGGGATACAGCATTGAAGAAATTAATGCTGCCTTTTCCTGGATTAGAGAAATAATAGGGGCTCAGAATCCTGCACCGTCTTCAAAAAAAATAAAAGGAATATCCAATACTATGAGGATATTAAATCCCCTTGAAAGGATGAACTTCAGCCCGAAGGCATATGGTTTTCTCATAAGATTAAAAGATCTCGGTTTTATAGATGATGACATGCAGGAGGAGATTATTGAAAGGACACAATATTTCTCAGATGGAGAAATAGGGCTTGATGAAATAAAATCTATAGCGGCATTGGTTGTTATGAGTCGTTCAGGGATTGAACTGAGTGATGATATCAGCAAATTTTTAAACGATGAGTGGGAAAGTTCGCTGAATTAATTATATGGCAAAATCACTGGTAATAGTTGAATCACCCGCAAAGGCATCTACATTAAAAAAATTCCTTGGGGATAACTTCCTTGTAAAGGCATCTATAGGACATATAAAAGACCTGCCAAAGAAAAAACTCGGTGTAGATATTGAGAATAATTTTGAGCCTGACTATATTACAATCCGCGGGAAGGGAAAGGTTCTGCGGGAATTAAGGGAGGCGGCAAAGAAGGTAGAAGCTGTCTATCTTGGGGCAGACCCTGATAGAGAAGGAGAGGCAATCGCATGGCACATTGCACAAGAGCTAAATGACAGCAATAAAATATATCGGGTCCTTTTTCATGAGATTACAAAAGCGGCTGTAAAAAAGGCAATTGAAAATCCCGGAAAGATTGATGAAAACAAGGTCTATGCCCAACAGGCGAGGAGGATATTAGACCGCCTTGTAGGTTATAAGATAAGCCCTATTCTCTGGAAAAAGGTAAGAAGGGGATTATCAGCAGGGAGGGTCCAATCCGTTGCCCTCCGGTTGATATGTGAAAGAGAAAAAGAGATAAAATCCTTTATCTCCGAGGAATACTGGTCAATAACTGCCCAATTTAAACCGGCTGAAGGTTTACCTTTTGAGGCAAAACTTCAGCGCATTAAGGAAGAAAAGGCAGAGATAAAAAACGAGGCAGAGGCTAAATCCATCCTCTCTGATTTAGAAGGTGCAACTTATAAAATAAACGATATCCAGAAAAAGGAGAAAAAAAGGAATCCTGTCCCCCCATTTATAACAAGCACACTCCAGCAGGAGGCATCGCGAAGGTTAAATTTCTCAGCAAAGAAGACCATGATGACAGCCCAGAGGCTATATGAAGGCCTGCAGGTAGGAGATGAGGGACAGATAGGTCTCATTACATACATGAGAACTGATTCATTCAGGCTTTCTTCAGAGGCTGTAAATGATGCACGAAACTTCATAATGAAAAGATACGGTGAAGATTTTTTACCTGACAAACCGAATATCTATAAGAGCAAAAAAACGGCTCAGGAAGCCCATGAAGCAATCCGCCCCACATCGGCGTTAAGAGACCCTTCCATTGTAAAAAAATATCTGGATAAAGATGAGGCATCGTTATATGAGCTGATTTGGAATAGATTCATCGCCTCTCAGATGAACCCTGCAATCCTTGATGCAACATCAGTGGATATAGAGGCTTGCGGCAGTCGTGAAAACAGTTTATATATATTCAGGGCTACAGGCTCTGTAGTGAGGTTTCCTGGCTTCATGAGAATATACAGCGAAGATACAGCAGAAAGTGAAAATCTGGGCGAAAGAGAAGGGGTATTGCCAAAACTGAATATAGGAGAGATTTTATCCCTTTTAGGCATAATACCAAATCAGCATTTCACACAACCACCTCCAAGATATACAGAGGCAACACTGATAAAGGAATTAGAAGAGAAAGGGATTGGAAGACCGAGCACCTACGCTACAATAATGGGGACTATACTGCAAAGGGATTATATTGTAACAAAGGACAAAAGGCTTCATCCTACAAACCTTGGGTTATTAATATCAGACCTCCTCGTAGAAAATTTCCCCAAGATACTGGATGTGGAATTTACAGCAAATATGGAAGAGGAATTAGACCTGATTGAAGAAGGCAAAAAGGGGTGGATTACAGCACTTAACGATTTTTATAAACCCTTCTCAACTGACATTAAAACGGCAGAGGTAAAAATGAGGGATGTTAAAAAGGAGGTTGAGATTACTAATGAGGTCTGTGACAAATGCGGTAAAAATATGGTTATAAAATGGGGTAGATTTGGAAAGTTTCTGGCGTGTTCCGATTACCCCTCCTGTAAAAATACAAAACCTCTTAACGAAGAGGCTGCAGAAAAAGAGAAACCTGAAAAGGTATCGGAGACTACAGATGAAAAATGTGGTAAATGCGGTTCACCCATGCAGGTCAAAAATGGAAGATATGGAAAATTTCTTGCCTGCACAAAATACCCTGAATGCAAATTTACAAAACCAATAGGTCTTGGCGTATCATGCCCCCAGGAGGGATGTAAAGGGGTCATAGTGGAAAGAAGGACAAAAAGAAAGAAGATTTTTTATGGCTGTAGCAGTTATCCCGAATGTAAATTCGCCTCATGGAATAAACCGGTCCCTGAAAAGTGCCACATTTGCGGGCATCCCTACCTTATAGAAAAGAGGATAAAAGACGGTGGAATAGAGATAAGGTGCGGTAATAAAGACTGCACCTTTAAAAGGGCAGCCGCCTGACCCGATTAGCTAATTTACACTGAAAAATGACATTTTTTTCACTTCCGTTAATTTTTCTTTTGCTCTATTTATTTGAATTATTATACTATGGAACAAAAGAAAATTTAAAAAGTCGTTCAAAAAAATCATTTTTCAGTATCAACTAATAGGATAACTGAGAATAATGAAAAACCTACCTGTCATCGCCATTACTATGGGGGACCCTGCCGGCATAGGTCCTGAAATCATTCTTAAAACACTGGCAGAAACCAAATTCCCGGAATATTGCAGTCCGATAATTATAGGCGATGTAAACTTTTTAAAAAAGACAGCTGACCTTATCAATATTCCTTTCCTTACATCAAAAATTCCTGTGATTGATTTAAAAAATGTATGTGAAGAAATCAGCCTCAGCAGACCATCGCAACTTTCAGGTATGGCTGCTGTAGAATATATAAAAGAAGCAGTAAGATTGGCAATGGCTGACAAGGTTGATGCTATTATAACTGCACCAATAAGTAAAGAGGCAATACATCTGGCAGGTTATAAGTATCAGGGACATACAGAGATGCTGGCAGAACTTACAAATACAAAGGACTATGCCATGATGATTGCAGGCGGAGATATAAGGGTGGTGCTTGTAACAACCCATGTCGCTGTCAAAGATGTCAGCCATTTAATAAACAGAGATAATATACTGAGAATTATAAGACTCACTAACCGCTCATTAAAATTATGGGGGCTTTCCAAGCCACGGATAGGGGTCTCTGCCCTTAATCCCCATGCAGGCGAAGCTGGAATCTTTGGCAGGGAAGAGATTGAAGCAATTATTCCTGCAATAAATCTTGCAAGTTCAGAGGGTATAAATATAAGCGGACCATTTCCTGCCGATACCATTTTTACACCTAAAAAGAGGGTAGAATTTGATGCCATTATCGTTATGTATCACGACCAGGGACTCATACCTTTAAAAATGACTGCCTTTGGAAAAGCTGTAAATATAACTCTCGGACTGCCGTTTATACGCACTTCTGTAGACCACGGGACAGCTTATGATATTGTGGGGAAAGGGATAGCTGACCCCTCAAGTCTGATTGAGGCATTAAAAATGGCTGTAAGATTAACACAAAATAGTCAACTATGTTAACCCTGATATTATCTTTAATAAACCTTGAGGTATTTATCAAAAAACTCAATTATTCTTTTCTCATATTCGCCGCCAGAAGATGATGCTCCGCCCCCGTGAGAGGCACCCTTGATTATCCATAAAAATTTAGGCTCTGATGCCTTTTCAAAGAGTTCCTTTGCATCTGATGGTGGCATTTGAATATCCCCCTCTCCGCCAATTATAAACACAGGGGTCGGTGAGAGCTTATTTATAAAATTCACAGGGGCTACATTTTTAATATCAGTCCTGAATATAATTTCGTATATCCAGGTAGCTGTGTATAAAAATGGTATTTTTGGAAGAAAAGATGATTTTAGCAATCTCTCCCCTTGAATCCTTAAAGATGTAAAACTGCTGTCAGATACTACTGCCTTAATATCCATGTTCCGGGATGCAGTAAGTATAGCCACTGCTGCCCCAAGGGAAAAACCATATACACCAATTTTGCCGGCATCTGCATCAGACCTTGCTTTTGCATACTTTACAGCACTCACTAAGTCTCTCTGCTCCAATAACCCAATGGAAGAAGCTCTGCCTTTGCTATCTCCATGCCCCCTAAAATCAAAGAGCAAAACATGGTAACCTGCACCTGCAATAGCAGTGGCAAGCCCTGTAAAGTCGGATTTATTTGCCCCGAGACCATGACATATAATTATAACAGGCAATTTATAACCCCCTAAGGGGGTTGTTCCCTTTATAAACCATCCCTTTAATTTAATCTTATCGGGTGTAATAAACTCTACATTCTCAAAAGCAAGACCGAAATCTGATGGAGGGATATGAAGGGGATACCTCGGAGGATGGGTATTAGAATAAACAAGGATGAAACTGAGGACAAAAACAATTATAAAAGAATAAAGGACAATTCTAAAAAATAGACTCACCTTTTAATTTTAAATACCTAATGTTATAATTAGCAAGAACAAAATTTTTTTTATTTCTATGTCTGAACAAAACTACAATTTTAAAGAAATAGAATTGAAATGGCAGAAGAGGTGGGAGAAGGAAAAGGTCTTCAAGGCGGCTGAAGACCTGACAAAAAAGAAATACTATCTCCTTGAGATGTTCCCCTACCCTTCAGGAAAAATCCACATGGGACATGTAAGAAATTATACAATCGGCGATGTCCTTGCAAGGTTCAAAAGGATGCAGGGGTATAATGTCCTGCATCCTATGGGATGGGATGCCTTCGGACTCCCTGCAGAAAATGCAGCAATAAAACACGGAGTTCACCCTGCCAGATGGACAATGGATAATATCTCATATATGAAAAAGCAGTTGAAGATGCTTGGTTTGAGTTATGACTGGGAAAGAGAGATAGCCACATGCCATCCTGAATATTATAAATGGAGTCAGTGGATATTTATAAAGATGCTTGAAAAAGGGCTTGTCTATAGAAAGAAGGGATTTGTAAACTGGTGCGATTCCTGTCGGACTGTCCTTGCAAATGAGCAGGTGGAGGGTGGATTATGCTGGAGATGCGAATCTGTTGTTACCCAGAAAGAGCTTGAGGGTTGGTTTTTAAAAATCACAGATTATGCAGAGGAATTACTTGCTGGCTGTGAAAAACTATCATCAGGTTGGAATGAAAGAGTCTTAACCATGCAGAAGAATTGGATAGGAAAAAGCTATGGTGCAGAGGTGGATTTTCCTGTTGAAGACTTAAATAAAGCAATAAAGATATTCACCACGAGGCAGGACACCCTCTTCGGTGCTACATTTATGTGTATGTCACCGGAACATCCGCTGGTTAGTGAAATTATAAAAGGAACAGGATATGAAGGGGTGGTGAGACAGTTTGCATCAGAGATAAGCAGAGAGGATAAGAGGATGAGGGTGGCAGCAGATATAGAGAAGAAGGGTATATTTACCGGAAGGCATGCCATAAATCCAATGAACGGGGAGAAAATACAAATATGGCTCGCAAATTTTGTTTTAATAGAGTATGGAACCGGAGCCATCATGTCTGTACCTGCCCATGACCAGAGAGATTTTGAATTTGCAAAAAAATACAATCTGCCAATAAGAATTGTGATAATGCCAAAACAAATTTTTAACTCCGAACTCCAAACTCTAAACTCCAAACTATTAAAAGAGGCATTCATAGGTGAAGGGTATCTTGTCAATTCAGGGCAATTCAATGGATTGGACAGCAGAGAGGCAAGGGATAAAATAGGGAACTATCTCAACGATAAGGGGATTGGGAAAAAGACGGTAAACTACCGTTTGAGGGACTGGGGGATATCAAGGCAGAGATACTGGGGAACCCCTATTCCAGTCATATATTGTGAAAGGTGCGGAATAGTCCCTATCCCTTACGAAGACCTCCCTGTAATTCTACCCACCGACATTGACTTCCCGCCTGATGGAAAATCACCATTGGTAAATAATGATAAGTTTATAAAGATAAACTGTCCGAAATGTAAAGGTGAGGCACGGCAGGAGACGGATACAATGGACACATTTATCTGTTCCTCATGGTATTTTCTTAGATACACATCGCCACGATTTGAAGATTATCCTGTAAACAAAGAGGCATCAGCTTACTGGATGCCTGTTGACCAGTATATCGGAGGCATAGAGCATGCGGTTCTTCATCTCCTCTATGCACGATTTTTTACAAAATTTTTAAAAGATACTGGAGTTGTGGAGACTGATGAACCCTTCACAAATCTCCTCACACAGGGTATGGTCGTAAAGGATGGTGCAAAAATGTCAAAATCAAAGGGAAATGTCGTTGACCCTGATGACATTATTGATAAATACGGTGCAGATACTGCAAGGCTTTTTATCCTATTCACATCCCCCCCTGAAAAAGACCTTGACTGGAGCGACCAGGGGGTTGAGGGGGCATACAGATTTTTAAACAGGGTGTGGAGATTGGTAACAAGTCAGGAGTCAGAAAAAATTCCCAATTCACAATTAAGGAAAATAACTCATCTGACAATCAAAAAGGTTACTGAGGATATTGAAGAGAGGTTTCATTTCAATACTGCAATAAGTGCTATCATGGAATTTGTAAATGCACTTTATCAAATTCAGGGGTCAGGGGTCAGGGGTCAGGGGTCAGAAGTAAATTCCGAATTCAGAGAGGCAATTAATACTCTGATTATCCTCCTCTCCCCATTCGTTCCACACATAGCCGAGGAGATGTGGGAGATGATGGGAAATAAAGGAAACTTAATCAAAGAACCGTGGCCATCTTATGACCCTAAATTTATAAAATCAGAGGAGATAACTATCGTAGTCCAGATAAATGGCAAGGTGAGAGGCAGAATTATGGCAGGTGCAGATATAGATGAGGAAGGGATTAAGAAGGCTGTACTGTCAGATGAAAAAATAAAAGAGTGGATTGCTGGAAAAGAGATTAAAAAACTGGTTGTAGTCCCAAAGAAATTAGTGAGTATTGTAGTATAAAGCAATGAGTGATGAGCTATGAGCAATGAGTATAAAGCAATGAGCAATGAGTATAAAGCAATGAGTTTTTTTACTCGTTACTCATTGCTCGTTACTCGTTACTTATTACTCATTGCTCATTGCTCATTGCTTTTTTCTGCTTGTGGCTATAGTCTGGTTGGCAGAGGGACATCCTTACCACCTTATCTTAATAGTATATCAATACCGATTTTTTTAAACAAATCAGGTGAGCCAAACATAGAATTTGAGATAACCAATCGGATAAGGGATGGGTTTATTGAAGATGGCAGGTTGAAGATGGTTGAAGATGCAGATTCTGGTCTTGTTCTTCACGGGGAGATAATCAAATACTCCCTTAAACCTGTTGCCTTTGATTCAAAGGATAATGTTATGGAATACTGGCTGGAGATAAGTGCATTAATCCGATTGGAAGATAGGGTAAAGGAGAATATAATCCTTCAGCAGGAACTATATTCAAAGTGGGACTACAAAGTATCCCAAAGTGTGACTGAGACAGATGTTAACAGAATTGAGGCGATAAGACAGACAGGAAGAAAATTGGCACAGGAGATTGTAAGTATCGTAATGGAGGGATTTTAGCCTCTTATGTCTGCTTTTATAATTGAATCTCAAGCACCTACACGGATAGACCTTGCAGGCGGGACAATAGATATATGGCCCCTCTATCTTTTCCACGAGTCAGCCGTAACCATAAACCTTGCCGTAAATCTTTATGCAAAAACGAGGATTAAACTGCGAATGGATTCAAAAATAATAATAGAGTCAAAAGACTTAAAGAAAGGAATAAAGTTTGATTCAATAAAGGATATTAAGCATAACCATCCCCTTTCACTTATAACAAGGGCTATAAATTTTTTCAAACCGGAATCGGGGCTATATATTAAGACCGATTGTGAAGCCCCCGCCGGGGCAGGACTTGCAGGCTCATCAGCCCTTAATATAGCCCTCTGCACTGCCATGAATAAACTCACAGGAAAAGGTTATTCAAAGAAAGAACTGATTACAATTGCAAAGAATATAGAATCTCAGGTAATCAGGGTGCCGACGGGTGAGCAGGATTATTATCCTGCCATGTTCGGAGGATTAAATATAATTGACCTCTCTCCTGAAGGGGTAACGGCAGAGAAGGTAAAGATAGCTTACAATAAACTTGAGCAGAGGATAACCCTATGCTACTCTGGTGCGTCACGGAATTCAGGGATAAATAACTGGGAGATATTAAAGAGGCATATTAATGGCAGCAGGAAGATATTCAAAAATTTAGAATCTATAAGGAAAACCGCAATCAGAATGAAATCAGCTATCCTTAATTCAGATTTTGACAGATTTGAAAAACTAATGGGAGAAG
>MHDI01000068.1 GCA_001804915.1 Nitrospinae bacterium RIFCSPHIGHO2_02_FULL_39_82
TAACTCCTCCCCTTTAATTGTACTTACCAAAATCAACCGCATAGACCTTTTAAAACATCTATTCACTTCTGTTTACATTTCTGAAGAGGTTTACAGGGAAGTTTATAAGATTAAAAAAGAACATTGTCCAAAATGGATAAAGATTGCAGAGGAATCGCATACAAAAACGGTCTGTTGGCTGATATACAAAAGGAACTTTTAAATCTCAGAGAAAAAGGCTACTGGATTACTGACTATTATATTGAGGAGATAACCAAACGATTTCAAAACCGCTGACCTGATAAAAATTTGAACATAACATAGATTATATATTCGTGGCATATTGAAATAAGACTTGCTTTGAGGAAAAGTAAATCGTTAAACAAAATATGCGTATTCATTATAATTCACTAAGAGATTTTCTGGCAAGGCTTGAGAGTGAAGGAGAATTAATAAGGATAAAAGAGAAGGTCTCTCCAATCCTTGAGGTTACAGAGATAACAGACAGAATTTGTAAGTCCAGTGATGGAGGGAAGGCAATCCTCTTTGAGAATGTGGATGGCTCTGATCCCCGATTAAATAATTCGGGGACAGGCGTGCCTGTTCTTATCAATACCTTTGGCAGTAAAAAGAGAATGGCTATGGCACTCGGTGTTAATGATGTGGAGGAGGTAGCAAGGGATATACAGGAACTGATTGAATTAAAGCCGCCACAAAATCTTATTGAAAAGATAAAATTTCTCCCACGACTCTTTGAAATATCCCATTACCCTCCAAAGATTATCACAGGTAAAGCCACATGTCATGAAGTGGTCTTAACAGGCGATGAAATAGACCTCTTTAAATTCCCTATTCTAAAATGCTGGCCCCTTGATGGCGGAAGATTTATTACTCTACCTGTAGTCTTTACAAAGAGTCTTAAAAGTGGAAAGAGGAATGTCGGTATGTATCGGATGCAGGTGTATGATAAAAAAACCACAGGTATGCACTGGCATATACATAAGGATGGTGCAATGCACTACGATGAATACAGAAAGGCAGGGAAGAGGATGGAAGTGGCAGTTGCAATAGGGACAGACCCTGTGGTGACTTATGCTGCAACAGCACCCCTCCCTTATGGTATAGATGAACTCCTCTTTGCCGGCATGATAAGAAAAACAGGGGTTGAACTGGTTAAATGTAAGACAATTGATATGGAAGTGCCTGCCACAGCAGAGATTGTCCTTGAAGGATATGTAGAACCAGAAGAGTTGAGAGAAGAAGGTCCATTTGGAGACCATACAGGATATTATTCCTTAAAAGGTGATTATCCTGTATTCCATATTACTGCAATTACCCACAGAAAAAATCTAATTTATTCTACAACCATTGTCGGGAAGCCTCCAATGGAGGATTGTTATATGGGTAAGGCAACAGAGAGGATATTCCTGCCGATGCTTAGGGCATTAAATCCTGAAATTGTAGATATAGACCTCCCATGGGAAGGGGTCTTTCATAATTGTGTGATAGTATCCATGAAAAAGAGATACCCCATGCATGCAAGAAAATTAATGACCTCCCTGTGGGGTTCAGGACAGATGAGTTTTTCAAAGATGATATTGACTGTGGATGATGGTATCAATGTTCATAACTACAGAGAAATTGCCTCTATTCTGTTAAATAATATTAATATTGAAAAAGATATATTTATAACGGAAGGGATACTTGATGTGCTGGACCACTCTGCCCCCAATCCGCTTTACGGTTCAAAGGTTGGAATTGATGCTACAAAAAAGATAGAAGGGGAGGGGAGGGAAGGTGGAATGCGGAATGCAGAATGCGGAGTTAGGAGTTTTGAGCCGGCAACTCACAGCATAAAAGACATGATATTAGATATTGAAAACATAAATATTCCCATAGGAAATGAGAGAACAGAGATGCTATTTATCTCAATAAAGAAAAATAAACCCTACCATGTAAAATCACTGGCGGAGGAGCTTTCTAAAATTATATCTGCTGATTGTGCAGGAATATTAATTGTTCTTGATAACGATGTAGATATAAATAATATCTCTATGGTAACATGGAAGATATTTAATAATGTAGACCCTAAAAGGGATTTCTATTTTGTTGATAGGAGATTAATAATAGATGCTACAAGGAAATGGAAAGAGGAAGGGCATGCGAGGGATTGGCCTCCGGAGATTGTCATGGATTTAGAGGTAAAAAAGAATATTGATATGAGGTTCTCTAAGACTGCTCTTTAGTATCTAAATCACAGATAGAAGTTATGGAACTATGAAATATAAACTTACACTGATTTACCCTGCCCATAAAAAAAACCTTAATGGGAATAAAAGTAAGAGGGGTAAATACCCTATCCCTCAATTGAGCCTTCCCACCATTGCCGGTCTTACTGATGACCGTTTTGAAGTGAGCATTATAGATGATAATATTGAGGATATAGATTTTGATGCAAAGCCTAACCTTGTAGGGATAACTACAATGACTACTCTTGCCCCACGTGCTTATGTAATAGCTCAGGAGTTTAGGAAAAGAGGTATCCCTGTAGTCCTTGGTGGCATACATGCCTCAATGATACCCGAGGAGGCATCGGCGTATGCAGACTCAATTGTAGTCGGAGAGGCTGAGGGTATATGGCAGACCGTTCTGGAAGATTTTATTCATGGGAAATTAAAAAAGATATATAAAGGCACAGGACAATCCAGGCTGACAAATCTGCCAAGACCGAGGTTGGATTTACTTAAAAGGAATAGATATTTCTCAACAAACTTGATTATGGCTTCACGGGGTTGTCCTCATGACTGCTATTACTGTTCTGTAACGACATTCTGGGGCAGGAGTTTCAGGTATAGACCCATTGCGGATATTATAGAGGAGTTAAAATTATTAAAAGGCAGAATGGTCTTTTTTGCGGATGATAATTTATACGGCAATAAGATTTATGCCAAGAAATTATTCAGGGAGATGATACCCCTCAGAAAAAAATGGTCATGTCAGGGGGACAGCCTGATTGCAAATGATGATGAACTCTTGAGTCTGGCTGCTGAAAGTGGATGTCAGTGGATATTTATTGGCATAGAATCCCTATCTGAAAAGAACCTTTTAAAGATGAGGAAATCATTTAATAAGGTTCATCAATACAAAGAGTCTTTTAAGAAGATACATTCTGCAGGTATAAATATATTCGGCTCATTTATCTTTGGCTTGGATGAAGATGATGAGAATGTATTTAAGGATACTGTGGATTTTGCAATTGATGCAAAACTGGATGCGGCAAATTTTTATATACTTACACCGCTGCCCGGGACAAAACTGTTTCAAGAGATGAAGGAGACAGGCAGGTTATTACATACTCAGTGGGACAGATATGATGCCAATCATGTGGTATTCAGACCTGCAAAAATGACCCCTGAACAGCTTATAGAAGGGCTGATATTTTCTTACAGGTATTTTTATTCTATCCCTTCCATATTTAAAAGGATGTTGCGGCATGATAATAAAAAACTTATTCAGTCACTTGAATTGAACATAGGCAGATTCTTGAGGAGAAAAAGATTTGAAAAAGTATGCAGGATGGAGGATATACCATGTCCGCATTAAAACCAATCCTGCAACTTTGACTCTGTGAGTATTATCCCATGACCGGAAACGAAATTAGAAAAAAATTTCTTGATTATTTTAAAGGTAAAGGACATAGGATTGTGAAAAGTTCCTCACTCATACCTGAATCTGACCCTACACTTTTGTTTACAAATGCAGGGATGGTTCAGTTTAAAGATGTGTTACTCGGGAGGGAGAAGAGGGATTATAAAAGGGCTGCCTCGTCTCAGAAATGTGTAAGGGCAGGGGGAAAGCATAATGACCTTGAGGTGGTGGGGAGGACAGCACGGCATCACACATTCTTTGAGATGCTTGGCAACTTCTCTTTCGGCGATTATTTTAAGGAAGGGGCAATTGAGTATGGCTGGGAGTTCATTACGGATATTATAAAAATTCCTCAGGACAGACTCTGGATTACTGTTTATAGGGATGATGATGAGGCATTCAGAATCTGGAATGAGAAGATTGGAATACCCGCCAATAAAATTGTAAGGCTCGGTGAGAAGGACAATTTCTGGAGTATGGGTGATATAGGTCCATGTGGTCCCTGCTCGGAGATTCATATAGACCAAGGGGAAGGGATAGGGTGCGGCAGACCTGAATGTAATGTTGAATGTGACTGTGACAGGTTTATGGAGGTATGGAATCTTGTATTCATGCAGTATAACAGGGATGCGGATGGAAAGCTTGCTCCACTTCCAAACCCAAGCATAGATACCGGGATGGGGCTGGAGAGGCTCTCTGCCGTGGCACAGAATGTTAAAAGTAACTTCGATTCTGACCTCTTAAGACCAATAATAACCTTTACAGAAAGGCTTTTTGAAAAGAGATATGTAGGGCAGGGCTTTAGCCCTGCGGATATTTCCTTCAGGGTAATAGCAGATCACTCAAGGGCAGCCACCTTCCTTATAGGTGACGGTGTCATGCCTTCAAATGAGGGCAGGGGATATGTGTTGAGGAGAATCATACGCCGTGCATCAAGACACAGCAGGATGCTTGGAAAAAACGAGCCGTTTTTATTCAAAACCTCTGATGTTGTAATTGACTTGATGAAAGATACATATCCTGAACTACTTGATAGAAGGGAGTATATTTCAAAGGTGATTTCTACTGAGGAGGAGAGATTCAGCAGTACACTTGATTACGGCATGAAGATGCTGAATGACATGGTTGAAAGCCTAAAGGCAAAGAGGGAAAGGCTGATACGAGGTGAAGATGCATTCAAGCTGTATGATACTTATGGATTCCCCCTTGACCTTACAGAGGATATAGCAAGAGACAGTGGGCTTGCAGTTGATTCGGCTGGATTTAACAGGGCGATGGAGGTGCAGAAGGAGAGGGCAAGGGCATCATGGAAAGGTTCTGGAGAAGAGGGGATTAAGTCTATATACAGAGATATAGTTCATAAAATAAAAGGGACTCAATTTATTGGATATAAGCATCTGGAATCAGAGGGAACAGTCCTCTCGCTGATAAAAGGTAATGATATGGTTAAATCGGCATCAGAAGGTGAGCAGGTTGAGATAGTATTGGATAAAACACCATTCTATGGTGAGTCGGGCGGGCAGGTAGGTGATACAGGAAAGATTTGGAATGATGATACCCATATAGATGTGGTAGATACAAAAAAACCTTTGCAGAGTCTAATTGTTCATAGTTGTATTGTTAAAAAAGGAAATATAAAGGTTGGCGATGTGATAACAATTTCAGTTTCTGATGAGAAGCGAAGGGCAATAGCATTAAATCACTCTGCCACTCACCTGCTTCACACTGCCTTGAGGGATGTCCTCGGAGACCATGTAAAACAGGCAGGCTCGCTTGTTGCCCCTGACAGACTCCGCTTTGACTATACACATTTCTCTGCACTGAATATAAAAGAACTGCACAGGGTTGAAGAAATAGTAAACCAAAAAATAAGGGAGAATTATCCTGTGGAAACCTCAGTTACTGGATTGGAAGAGGCTATTAAAAAGGGGGCAACAGCACTTTTTGGAGAGAAATACGGAGAAGAGGTAAGGATTGTAAAGATGGGGGATTACAGTATGGAGTTATGCGGCGGGACTCATGTGAATGCTACAGGGGATATAGGATTATTTAAGATAGTCCATGAGGGCAGTATAGCATCAGGTATCAGAAGGATAGAGGCACTCACAGGCGAAGGTGCGTATAGATATGTAAGGCAGGAAGAAGATAGCCTGCTTGAAATAAGAGAGGTGCTCAAATCGCCTCCATTTGAAGAGTTGACAAGGATTAGAAAGATTTTAGACAGAAATAAGGAATTGGAGAGAGAGTTGCAAAAGCAGAAAGAGAAAATAACAAAGGACATGAGCGGTGACACAGTATCAGAAATAAAGTCTATAAAGGGGATAAATGTCCTTTCAAAAAATCTCGGGAATTTTGATATTAAAGATTTAAGAACATTTGTAGATTCCACAAAGGTAAGGATTAAGTCAGGTGTTGTTGTTGTGGGTGCGGTAACAGATGGCAAGGTATCACTTGTTGCAGGTGTTACAAAGGATTTGACCACTAAACTAAATGCAGGGGAGATAGTAAAACAGACTGCTGTTATTGTGGATGGGAGCGGAGGCGGTAGGGCAGATATGGCACAGGCAGGAGGAAAGAACCCTGCAAAACTCAATGAGGCACTGGAAAAGGTGTATGAAATTGTTGAGAAGATGCTGTAGAGATTGAAATGTAGAGATACCACCTTAAGAGCCGTTTCAGGATCTCTTTGAGGGGTAATTGATTGGAGACAATAATCCCAAAGTGGGTTTTACCTGTAGCTGCATATTCATTAGAGATCTCGACGAAGTGTTTAATGTTATGAGTAAGGATTGTCCTTCCCTCTGAGATAGCAAATTCTATCTGTTCGTAGTCTGAAAGTGTTTTCATTCTGACTTCAGTGGCAGAAGTAACATCGTATCCACGTTCTCGCAGTATCCTTGAAATAAGGGGGTCTATATCTTCATCGAGGTAGAGTTTGTGTTTGCTCATGAGATGGGTCAAACTGGCGATGGAGATCTTCTTCGGTATTATCGGCTATATCCTCGGTAATCTCATCTGTATTGTCATAATAATAGGCAAGGGCATCATAAACCTTAGAGAGGGTAAGATGCGGAAACTTTTCCACCATCTCTTCCGGGGTAAGCCCAAGATGAAGGACATAATGAACAACCGAGCGAACCGGGAACCTGCTCCCAGCAATAACTGGACTCCCTCCACACACATTAGGATCACGGATAATATGGGGATGATAAATTTTTGGAGATACAATTGGCATATTTAAATTGTATCAGAATTGAATAATAAGTCAAACCTATTTGTTTTTTTGCTCCTTTATAGCCTTAATCAGTAAAAGCAGAAAGAATGTGCCACTCAA